>NZ_JBHYCW010000008.1:0-115262 GCF_051861365.1 Sediminibacterium sp.
TTCACTACAATCCTTCGGTATATGCAATGATAATACTTCAGCACTGAGTAGGCGAAGAACTTCATTGAGCCGATTTAAACGATGATTATACGCCTGATAAGACGGGAGAAGTGGAAACCAACTGCGCAAATGCCTACTGGCAAAGCGGTGAATATCTTTGATCGTATGACGACCCTCTTCTATGGATACGTATAGGTATATCGTCAGAACCTCCTCATCGCTGAAGACTGGTTTACTATTATTACTATAACGTTGACAGTGATATTTTAACTCTTTGTCGTACTTTTCGCAAATGTAAAAGTAGAGAGCTATTAGTTTTGCTTCGAACACATTACTAAAACGCTCTTTGCTTTTACTTCATTTTACCCAATTTGACCATTTTCAACCCTTGATTCGCATTATTTACTTATGAAAACGAGTCCACTTGTTATTTTAGGATTACTACTCTTTGTTTATACTGCAAAAAGCCAATCTCGGTTTGGTGTAAAAACAGGTTTGAACCTAGCCAATCAAAGCAAAACCATCTCAATTCCTCAACTACCAAGCATTCAACAAAATACGAAGACATTGATTGGCTATCAATTCGGAGTTTTCTATAAGTCATTATTGTCTAAAAATTTATCTATTTCAGTCGAACCGGCCCTTTCTGTAATAGGTTCAAGTATGACCCTGATAGGTTCTGATGGTGATAGCTACGATACAGATGAAAAGCTAGGATACATAGAATTACCATTGACATTTCAATATGCGATTAAAAAACTTTATTTCGGTCTAGGTCCAAGCATGGGACTTAAACTGTTTTCCAAACTCTCAGGTTTTGAAAACAGAACTTTCGATATCACAAATTACAAGTCTATGGATGCAGCAGGGAATATTTTGGTAGGATATAGTTTATCAGATAAAATAGACCTCAATGCTCGATATAGCCACGGTCTTATAAACATTATCAAAAACATAGGCTACGCTGAGACAAAGAATAGATTTTTCAATTTCTCGGTTTTATTTTACTTGAAATGATCGATCATCAACTTTAGAAAGTTTTAAAAGTTCTCATACGATAAGCCAATGAAGACTCCTCTAATCATCATAGTTATCTTATTTACACTGACAATATCTGCAAAAGCACAAAAACGGATTTCGTACGCATATACAGAAATCACGAAAGTGCAATATGACACTTGTCGTCAGACTATCTATTTAGCAGTCAATAGAAAGATAAAGAAGCAAGCAGATCAACTCATCATTCCGATCATCGGAAAATCATCAATAGTTTTCAAAGACAATACATCAGATGAGAACTTTCATGAGTTTTCGTATTCTGGTGATATTATTGGAACTATGCTCTCGATGGTCAAGCGCATAGACCATCATAAAGAAGAACTTTACCTCATTAATCGTTCTACTGGAGCTGTTGACACCTTAATCGGAGAGCCTGTTTTTGCTGAAAACATGAAAGACTTTGTCTGCATCAGCAATCGGGGAACAGACGAAAAACAATACATACAAATCTGTGAATTAAGAAATGGCTCCATGAAGAAAAGGATATTACTGCCTGGTAAGCCGGATACTTTTTTTATGAACATTGGTTGTGTCAACCGGAACTTTTTTTCGGTAAAAGATAATAAGGATAGGTATTGGAAGTTAGACTTCAAAATTAGCGGCGAGTAGTAACGTGTCTTGACTATCAATATTTGGGAAGTTTTAAAAATTTCCAAATGTTCCAATATGAATAATAGTGAGTCATCACATAATAAAAGTTATCTTAAAGTATTCTTTATAGAAAACAGATTCACATGTCACAAGTAATTACTAGTATTTTAATACTACTCTTAATGACTGCCAGCGCGGTTGTAGCCCAACCCGATAAACGATCTCCCCTCTTCCTTGAACTCAAACAACAAGACAGTCTCTTCTTTGAACGAAGCTTCAATCAATGTGATATCGCTTATTTAGAAAGTCGGATGGCACAGGATCTCAAATTTTATCATGATCAAAGTGGATTTCAGGATAGAACAAAATTCTTCGAGAACATCCAACAATACATCTGTACCCCATCAAGTAAAAAACCTATTCGGAAAGTGGATGTAAACAGCTTGGAAGTATATCCACTAAATAACAACGGAAAACTATATGGTGCGATTCAAATGGGTATTCATCATTTTTATATCAGAGAACAGGGCAAAGAGGATATACATACCAGTACTGCCAAATTCACCCATGTATGGTTAATGCAAGAGGGTATTTGGAAATTGAGTGAAGTGTTGAGTTATGATCATCATGAGCCCAATAGTCATTAATTTTACATTATTATAAAACTTCATATTCTTGAAAACAGCTTAGGAAATGAAACAGACTATTTACTTGTTGATCAGTTTACTACTATTCTCTACTGATCTCTTCTCTCAAATCAATAACTGCAACTGTCTTGAAAATTTAAACCAAACGGTTCGTAAGACGGAAGAAAATTACGCCGGTTTTCCTGCCAAAGTGAATAAGAATACGCAATCTGCATATCAAGCGCTGGTTAATTCGCTTGAGAAAAAAGCTTCCAAGGAAACAAATCCAAAAGCTTGTTTCTATTTGCTCAAAGAATATATCAGGTTCTTTAAAGACAAACATTTTATGTTACGTTACATAAACGCCGATGACTATGATAGAGAAATGATTACTTTCTCGGATAAGTATTTTCAAGAGAAACATTTGAAGAAAGAACTATCTAATGTAGAAGGCATTTGGATCAATGCTGATAGCTCATTAAAATTAGCGATACAAAAAACACAACCGAATATTTATAAAGGGATTGTAATCGCTTCAAAAGATCCAAATATCCCTATTGGCTTGGTTTATCTGACTTTGAGCACATCTAAAAATGGCTTTATTGCAAAAGAGTACAACTACTTTATTACTACAGATATCCCTGCAAAACAAAAAGGCAACTTATTGCAAATATGGAATCAAAACATGTTTGGAAAAATTTATCCTACAGTATTAACAGAAGCAGAAAAGAAAGAATTGAATACCTGGCTCAATGATAACAATGGCCTCGATTTTCAAAAGCTATCTTCTAAAACAGCCTACTTAAAAATTCCAACTTTTTTGAATAATGATAATAAGATCCAACAATTGGTTACAAAAAATGATTCAATCATAAAAGCCAGTGATTACTTAATCGTTGACTTAACAGGAAATGGTGGTGGTAACACAGGTTGGGTCTCATTTTTATCTTATTTCATGACAAACCCCATTCTTCAATATGATACCTATCTACGTGTTACGCCTGAAAATGTACAGTTGAAGTTAAAAGATCTAGAACCCTACGTATTGACCCCTATACCAGATGAATATAAAAAATACTTCCCTGATGAAACGATTGCAGCTTATAAGAAAGCCTATCAGGAGCTTCCTACAACAAAGAAAACATTTTATCCTATTCCCGGTGTAACGTTTCCACTAGATTCGATCTTACAAAGACCTAAGAAAATAGCCCTGATCGTAGATGATCTTTGTGGTAGTTCCACCGAATATTTTTTCCATATCAGTAAACAAAGTAAGAAAACAACTACCTACGGTATTCCTACCATTGGTATGATGGATTATGAAGGCATGTCGATCCCAACTGCTTTGCCTTATGATAAATATTTTTTAACCATCCCCATTGTGAAGTCAAGTTGGACAGACAAAAAACCAATCGATCTAACCGGATTTCAGCCGGATATTCTGTTGAATAAAATAGAACAGAAGAAATGGGTTGAGTTTATTAGAAGAGATTTAGAAGGTCAATAGCTAACCGTTGTTATGAATAATCATCGACTTTTGGAAAGTTTTAAAACTTTCTAAAAATCAAGCACAATGACTGTTGACTATTCGAGCAAAAAATTAATCGTATATTTACTTAAAATGGTTCAAAATGGTTTTAGTCTTAAAAAAGGGCGCATCTAAAAAGCAGATAAAATTGCTTGAAAAAAAAATCAAGCTAAAAGCAGGTGTAGATGTCCTGAAATATTGCGGAAGCATCAAGCTAAAAACTGACGCGTTGGAAATACAAAAGAGTTTACGCAATGAATGGCAATAAACTCCTGTTAGATACAAACGCAGTTTTGTATTTATTAGGTGGCGATGAAACACTAGCCACTTTCCTTAACGGAAAAGATCTTTACTTATCCATCATCTCAGAGCTAGAACTTCTCTCTTACAAAAAGATCAGTCTGCGAGAGCAGAAAATCATTACTTCTTTTTAAGCTGAATTAAAAATTGAAAACATAACTGAGGAAATTAAAAAGAATACAATTGAAATTAGAAAGAATACAAATCTTAAATTACCTGACTGTATTATTGCAGCCACCTCTATAACACTTGATATTCCACTTATTACCTCAGACAAGCAGCTGAGTAATTTACACGGATTGAATATTATCCTATATGAAAAGTAAAAACAGATCATCAACTTTTCAAAAGTTCACAACATAAAAAAGGGAGATGATCACTCATCTCCCTTACTATAAAAATCTGAATTGAATTAACCTAAAGCCACACGCTTAAATCCGGTAACAGTTATATTACCTGCATTTTTCAGGTAAGCTTCTACGGTGATGCTACCATCTTTTACGAAAGCCTGTGCCAACAAAGTATTCTCTTTGAAGAATGCATTCAGTTTACCTTCTGCGATCTTAGCGATCATATCATCGGGTTTACCTGCCATTTTAGGATCTGCTTTCATGGTATCTACCACAATTGCTCTTTCTCTTTCAATGGTTTCAGCAGGAATGCTATTCGCATCTACCGCCAATGGATTCATCGCAGCAATTTGCATCGCCACATCTTTACCAGCCTCAGCAGCTTCGCTGCTTAAGCCAACCAATACACCCATACGGTATGCACCATGGATATAAGATGCTACATAAGGAGCTTCTACTCTTTCAAACTTGGCGATACCGATTTTTTCACCAATAGCAGCCAGTTTATCATTGATCATGTCCGCTACTTTAGAACCATTGATCACTACTTCACTCAGTTCTTCCGCACTTTTTACATTGTTAGCAACAGCTGCATCAGCAATGGTCTGTGCAAATGCAACGAAATCTGCATTCTTAGATACGAAATCTGTTTCGCAACTAATACAAACCACAAAACCGGTTTTGTTATCAGCTGAAGTTTTAGCGATGATCACACCTTCTTTTGCTTCACGGTCGCTACGCTTAGCAGCAACTTTCTGTCCTTGCTTACGCAACCAGTCGATCGCAGCTTCGAAATCACCATTGGTTTCAGTCAAAGCTTTTCTGCAATCCATCATGCCGGCACCTGTGGCCTGGCGTAATTTGTTGATATCAGCGGCTGTAATTGTTACAGTACTCATGGTATGTTGAATTTTGAATGTTGATTGAAATGTATCTGATGACGCGCAAAATTATGGGCTGTATCAGAACGCTTATTTTATGAAATGATGAACAAGTATTGTCAAATACGATGCCTGATCATCAAAAGACTGAAGTGTATATATAAATTGGGTCATTATGTCACTATCTGGAGAGATAATGACGCAATGACCCAATCTGATTACTTCATTATCTGCTTCCACCGCCACCGGCTGGACGACGGCTTCCCGGAACACGACGCTTAGGAGCTCCACTTCCTTCACCCGCACCAGCACCACCACGGCGACCACCACGTGCAGCTTCGGCTTGTGCTTCAGCTTCTAATCTGCGTGCTTTTGCTTCGTTCTCGTTGTTGCTATCTTCTGTTTCTTCTTCATCTTTTGAAGCCTGACGTTCAGCCAAACCTTCTGCAATAGCAGCTACGATATAGTTAGTGATGATGGCAATAGACTTAGTAGCATCATCATTCGCAGGAATAGCAAAATCTACTTTATTAGGATCGCAGTTGGTATCAACCATACCAAAAGTGGTAATGCCTAAACGCTTCGCTTCCGCCAATGCGATATGCTCATGACCGATATCAACCAAGAACAATGCTGCCGGTAAACGACCCAACTGCGCGATACCACCCAACACTTTCTCCATTTTGTCTTTATCACGACTCAATGTCAATCTTTCTTTTTTGGTCAGGCTTTCAGCACTGCCATCCGCCAGCATTTTTTCGATGCTCTGCATTTTCTTCACGCTCTTACGAACGGTGTTGAAGTTGGTCAACATACCACCTAACCAACGTTCTGTAGCGAAAGGCATGTTCACACGCTTAGCGCATTCACTCACGATTTCTTTCGCTTGTTTTTTGGTGGCCACAAACATGATCTTCTTACCGCTCTTCGCGATCTGCTTCACAGCCGCCGCAGCTTCCTGCAGGTGATCAACAGTTTTATTCAGATCAATGATGTGAATACCTTTCTTCTCAGCAAAGATGTAAGGCAACATCTTGGGATTCCACTTCTTTTTCAGGTGACCAAAGTGTACGCCGGCCTCCAGAAGTTGTTGCTGTAATGAAGTGTTATTTTCCATCTTGTATGATTATAAAATTTTAATTTTTTTTTGTTGTCCATAGACCATAGTCCATGGTCCATACCGATTGATAACCATGGACCATTGACTATGGACCATGGTCCGTTATTAACGCTTACTGAACTGGTAGCTTCTACGTGCTTTCTTGTGACCGAATTTCTTACGTTCAACACCACGTGGATCACGCTTCAGTTGTCCGGCTGCCTTCAATGAAGGACGGAAATCAGCGCTGATCTCTAACAATGCACGAGCAATACCCAATTTGGCTGCTTCAGCTTGTCCTTTCAGACCACCACCTTGTGCATTGATCACTACATCATACTTACCCAGTACTTCTGCAGTTTTTAAAGGAGCTTCTACCTGATTCTGCAGGTATACCAGCGGAAAATATTCTTTATAATCTTTATCGTTTACAGTGATCTTACCATCACCCTTGCTAATGAATACACGGGTAACAGCTTCTTTACGGCGACCAACTGCGTTTTTTTGTTTTTCCATTTATCAGGAATTTGTAATTAGCTAATTTGTTGTTGATTAGAACTTTAGTTCTTTAGGTTGTTGTGCACTGTGCGGATGTGCAGTACCTGCATACACAAACAATTTCTTGATCATTTTACGACCCAAACGATTCTTAGGGAGCATACCTTTTACAGCTCTCTCCATAATGACTTCCGGACGACGCTTGATCAGATCTTGTGCAGCTTCTTCTTTCTTACCACCTGGGTAACCGGAGAAGTTGATGTATTGTTTGTCTTCGAATTTGTTACCCGTGAAAACCACTTTTTCAGCATTGATAACAATTACGTAGTCACCACAATCAACGTGCGGTGTGTAATAAGCTTTGTTCTTACCACGAAGAACAGAAGCAATCTTAGAGGCAATACGTCCTACGGTTTGATTAGTACCGTCCACAACGTACCAGTTGTGCTGTACGGTAGCCGCATTCGCATGCTTCGTAGTGAAATGAAGTTTACTCATAATATTTCTTTTTAAGTGAACCCGGCGCTATCCCACCGGACTTATAATGATCCCAGAATTTGGGACGGCAAAGGTAGGTCTGATATAGATGATTTTCCAAAGAAATTGGGATGTATTTTTAATCGAACCTTTGTAATTAATTGATTTTCAATAAAAAATTTGGTTGAAAATTTCTATTGATGAAAAAATAAGCCACAGATGCACAGATTATAGAACAATAATCTGTGCATCTGTGGCTTATTATAACACTACTTTATCTCATTTCAATACAAACGACTTGTAGCTTGAACCTTGCAGCTTATAGCCTATTTCTTTAAAAAGCCCTGATACTCCATCCAAGCTGCAAGCTGATCAGCCCAAGCATCGGAAGGCTGTTGCTGCTTGCGGATACCAAAACCATGTCCACCTTTATTGTATACATGCAATTCAGCAGATCGTTTTGCATTGTTCCATTTCGAATACAACGCTACACTATGTGTTTGCAGACCGATCTGATCATCTGATGCCACTGCAATAAACATGGGGGGCGCATCCCCCGCGACCGTTCCTTGCATTTCCGGAGGTAGAAAAGCATAAATGGGTGCCACAAAATCAGGTTTATTTTCTGCGTTATATCCAAAACCCGCTGAACCGGCCACAGTTCCACCTGCAGAAAAACCCATGATGCCTATTTTATTTGGATCAACACCCAATTGCGCTGCATTTTTTCTGACATAAGCTATTGCCTGCTTTCCATCTGCAATCGCCATAGGAACAGATGCCATTTGTTTGGCCTGTAAATCCTTATCACCAAATGAGGCGTTGAAATCTTTGATCGGGTCATCGCCTGATGCTTTTGCCAATCTGTATTTTAACACAAAACAGGTAACGCCTTTTGTAGCCAGCCATCTTGCAACACCCAATCCTTCGTTTTCTATGGATAAAGCAAAGAAGCCTCCGCCCGGACAAATGATTACCGATGTCCCATTCGCTTTTCCTGCTTCCGGCTTGATCACTGTTAGCGTGGGCTCTGACACATTAAAAACCACCGGTGTATTCCATGCAGTCTTTTCGATATAAGCTTCAGACCATGTCCAATTTTCAGAACCTGGGGCTTTACCTTCGTAAATTTTGATCACTTCTTGCGCATTTGTAAACGAGCAACAGATCAAAAAGAGCAATGCATTGAAAATTGACTTTATCATTGTATTCAATATTTATTTGTTACAGATTAGATATTAACAAAGTTTCTCAGCCATTGTTGGTCATAAATCAACAGCATCATTTGTTTGAAAGAGTAACCAACACTTCACAGGGGGGTTCACAAAGGGTTCACTAAGGGTTCACTAGGGGTTCACCTATAGTTAACCTTATCCACATTTTAATTCAGCCATTGTTGATTGCCGGTCAATAGCATCACTAATTTATTTCCTCACGCAACATTTACACCAAACAAGTAACCTACCAATGCCGAAAGACCCATTGCAATAGTTCCCCAAAAAGTAACTCTTATAACCGCTTTCATAACTCCTGAGCCACCAGTCTTAGCCGCTAATGCACCAAGAATGATCAAAAAAATGATCGCTGATCCATACAATGTATACCTTAATGACTCCAAAGGAAGAAACAATGTAGCGAACAAGGGTAATACACCACCTGCAGTAAAAGCCGCACCTGATGCCAACGCAGCTTGAATAGGATTGGCCTGACTGATTTCATTCAATCCCAATTCATCTCTTAAATGTGCGCCCAATGCGTCATGTTCTGTAAGCTCTTTAGCAACCAACATCGCTGTTTCTTTTTTCAAACCTCTTTGTTCATAGATCTCTGCCAATCTCTGTAATTCCAGCTCGGGCATTTCTTCAAGTTCTTGCTTTTCACGAATAATATCTGCTTTCTCCACATCGGTTTGTGAACTCACGGAAACATATTCACCGGCTGCCATAGATAATGCACCGGCCACCAAACCCGCTACTGTTGCCAATACGATTGGGTCTCTAGTAACACTGGCAGAAGCTACACCAATGGCAATACTTGCAGTAGATAATATGCCATCATTGGCTCCTAAAACAGCCGCACGTAACCAATTACTTCGATTGATATAATGTGGCGCGAGATAATCATCCATGTGTGCTGACATAACTATATTTTTATCTTGACTCCTGTTCAAGTTACTAAACTATTGTAATAGAAGAACGAGTTATACAATAACTTAGCAATCGTAAAATGGCTTATAAAAAATTCAATGCTTCGCAACTTTTTACCGGCAAGGAAATGCTGGATGAAAATACTGTACTTATTACTGATACCTCAGGTAATATTGAAGCCATTGTTGTCAAAGAAGAAGCCGGAGAAGATGTACAAACGCTAGAGGGAATTCTCTGTCCCGGTTTTATCAATGCCCACTGCCATTTAGAACTAAGCCATTTAAAAAGCTATATTCCTGAAAAAACGGGTTTGGTAGATTTTGTTTTACAGGTGGTACAGCAAAGACATTTCCCTGATGAAGAAATATTAGCTGCCATCAGCAAAGCAGAAGATGATATGCTAAACGCAGGTATTGTAGCAGTAGGAGATATTTGCAACAACACCCACACTCTCTCACAAAAGAAGTTACAACGGTTACAATACCATCATTTCATTGAGATCAGTGGTTGGAATCCTGCTATTGCAGGAATCAGAATGCAGAAATCATTGGATTATTTCAAAGAGTTTCATACTGTATTTCCTGACCGGTCCAGTATTTCGCCTCATGCACCTTACTCTGTTTCCACTGCATTGTGGCAGGAAATGCAACCTTACTTTACAGATCAAATCATTACCATCCACAACCAAGAATCAGCGGCAGAAAATGAATTATTCAAATCTGATAGTGGCGATTTTAAAAGATTGTATCAATTGATGCAAATCAGTAATCCTTCTTTTACTGCTACCGGAAAAAACAGCTTGCCTTCGGTATTTCATTATCTCGAAGCAGCCAAGCATGTATTACTAGTGCATAACAGCTTTACCGAACAATCGGATATTGATTTTATCCGATCATCAAAAGCCCCTGTATCCTTTTGTTTATGCCCAAACGCCAACTTATATATCGAACAAATATTACCACCCGTTGATCTTTTTGTGAAAAATGATATCACATTGGTTATCGGAACAGATAGTCTTGCCAGTAATCATCAGTTGAGTATACTGGATGAATTGAAAACCCTTCATCAGCATTTTCCCCATCTCTCACTTTCTCTTTTACTGAAAGCCGTTACATACAATGGTGCTACAGCATTAGGAATAGAAAAAGAGTTAGGCAGTTTTGAAAAAGGAAAAAAACCGGGTGTTTTGTTATTGAAGGATATTGCAGATAAGATTACTGCTGATACTTCTGTTCAACGAGTATTATGAGACAACTAACTCAATATCTCCTGAAGAATAGCCAGTGTTTTCAACTCCCCAAAATCGGCAATATGCAATGCCATGTAATTTTGATACGATTCTAATAAAGCTCTTCTGGCAGAACGATTCAGTTTTAGATTCTCAAGCTCATTGTAAAAAGAAAGATCAATCAACTGCGAAGTCAATTCAGCCATTTGTCCATCTAGAAAATACGGATGCTGAGGTAAAGTATTCACAAAAACACCTTCTTGCAAATCCAATACCGCCGTATCCTTACCAAACTTTCCTTGTGGACGAAAACCCAATTCCGATGCAAGGTGTAGAACAAAATACAAAGGCAGATTCGCCGTTAAAGTTTCATTGCCTTTATCGAGCTGTTTCAAACTGTCTTCAATCAAATAAAACAATTCAGGATTGGCTTCCGGTTGTTTCAAACTGTGTTGTACCAGTTCAATCATATACATAGCAACAGAGTGCTTCACTACATCCGACAACACATGTTCATACAAATAACTCCACCGATATTCCTTCACAAATTGTAATTGCTTCAATTCATTGTGATACACTTCCATATCCAACAATGCAGAAGGCTGAAAATAACCCGCTTTACCTGCTGAAGTTTTGGTAGACTGTCGAACCCCTTTTACCAAATAACTCTGAATGCCAAACAACTCCGTATACACGGTTGTGATGACACTCGTATCACCATACTTAACCGTTCGCAGTACTATGCCTTTTGTGGAGTGGATCATGTGAGAGCAGTCCATGGTCCATAGTCCATGGTGAATGGTGGTTTAATTTTATGATGCAAATAACTTCCAAGTCCACAATACCATGGACCATGGACCCCAATCACACCGCCCCCGTAAACTGTTTCAAAAACCTTACATCATTCTGTGAGTAAAGGCGCAGGTCGTTTACTTGGTATTTTAATTGTGTAATTCTTTCTATACCCATACCAAAGGCGAAGCCGGTGTATTTATTGGAATCGATACCAAAGTTTTCCAGCACTTTCGGATGCACCATACCACTACCCAATATCTCTACCCATCCTGTATGTTTACAGATATTACAACCATCACCACCACAAATCTGACAGCTGATATCCATTTCAGCACTGGGTTCTGTAAAAGGAAAATAGCTCGGTCTGAAGCGCACTTTTACATGTTTACCAAATAGTTCTTGTACGAAAAAGTATAAGGTTTGTTTCAAATCAGCAAAGCTTACATTTTCATCGATGTATAAACCTTCTACCTGATGGAAAAAGCAATGTGCTCTAGCACTGATGGTTTCATTTCGATACACACGACCCGGACAAATCACACGGATCGGTGGTTTTTGTGTTTCCATCACTCGTGCCTGTACACTGCTGGTATGTGTACGCAATAACCAATCAGGATTCTGACTGATATAAAAAGTATCCTGCATGTCACGCGCAGGATGATCTTCTGGAAGATTCATGGCTCCGAAATTATGCCAGTCGTCTTCAATCTCCGGACCTTCCGCTACCGCAAAACCCAAACGACCAAAAATGGAGACAATTTGATTGCGAACAATATTCAATGGGTGTCTGGTACCCACAGGAAAGACTTCTCCGGGTAAAGTAATATCTCTTTGCTGATCACCACCAGCGGCTACACCTTCTGTTTGCTCTTTTAATGCAGTATATCTCGCTTCTGCAAACTCTTTGAACTCATTGAGTATTTGTCCGAACACCTTTTTTTGTTCATTCGGTACATTTTTCATCTCTCCCATAACAGTCTTTACCAAGCCCTTGGTTCCAAGGTACTTGATGCGAAAAGCTTCTACCTGAGCGGGGGTGGTAGCTTCAAAAGCCTGCATTTCCTGTTTGTATTGCTCAATTTGTTGCACAATCTGTTCCATATTGCGAAGATAAACAGCGTAGGGGAGTGATGAAAAAATGATTTGTTGAAGGCAATAACGTTAAAATACATCCTGAAAAGCCCTAATTACTTACATTTGTTCTCTTACTTATTATCGTTACATGGAATATAATACTTCGAGAAGTTATCTGGGAATGCGTGAATATGGTCGTCATGTACATAAAATGGTGGACTATTTACTGACCATTGAAGACCGCGACAAAAGACAGCAACAGACACAGGCTGTTATAGAATTGATGGGCTTTTTAAACCCACATTTGAAGAATGTGGAAGATTTCAGACATAAATTATGGGATCATCTCTTTTTTATCAGTGATTTTAAACTGGATGTGGATAGTCCGTACCCTATTCCTACCAAAGAAACCTATAAACTGAAACCTGATCCCTTACCTTATCCTAAAAGGCATCCTAAATATGCACACTTAGGTAAGAACCTGGAAGTGGTGATTGATAAAGCATTGAAAGAAGAAGATCCGGAGAAGAAAGCAGGTTTTGCGCATGCCATTGCTTATTATATGAAACTGGCATATAGCAACTGGCATAAAGAGTTGGTGCATGATGATGCCATTAGAACCGAACTCAACAGCATCACCGGTGGAGAACTGGAATTCAGCAATACTCCATATATCAAACATCGCAATCAGAATTTTGAACGTGATGAATATAGTAGTGGTGGTCGTGGTGGTCGCTGGCAGCAAAATTTTGGCGGACGTAACAATCGCAACAATAGTGGTGGCGGTGGACGCAATAACGGCGGCGGTAGAAACAATAACAACCGTAATAATGGCGGGGGAGGCAGAAACAATAATAACCGCAATATCAATGGCGGGGGCCAATTCAAAAAAAGATACTAATCAGATCTTCCAATATAGAGAAAGTCCACCAAGTGGACTTTTTTTATGGCTATCCATCAGACAATAAAAAAAATCACGGCGGCGTTTTATTACATTCGTGTCAACAAGCAATCAAACCAATTGTATGAGTTCCTTTGAAGTTCGCGGTGGTAATCGTTTACAAGGTGAGATCATCCCACAAGGTGCTAAGAATGAAGCATTACAGATTCTCTCTGCGGTTTTATTGACCGACGGAGAGATGATCATTTCCAATATTCCGGATATTTTGGATGTGAATCTGCTTATAGAACTACTGAGTGATATGGGCGTAAAAACCGCTCGTATCAACGATGATACGTATAGCTTTCGCGCAGATGATGTGAATATTGATTATTTATCTTCAGCAGAATTCAGAAAAAAAGGAGGAAGATTAAGAGGTAGTGTGATGTTGGCGGGACCGATGTTAGCGCGTTTCAAAAAAGCCTATATACCCAAACCCGGTGGTGATAAAATTGGAAGAAGAAGATTGGATACCCATATCATTGGATTTGAAAAACTGGGAGCCCAATTTGAATTTGATGAAGACAATAGTTGCTTCAAATTAACAGCTCCATCTTTACGCGGCACTTATATGCTATTGGATGAACCTTCGGTAACAGGAACTGCAAATATTGTAATGGCAGCTGTATTGGCAGAAGGTACTACACAAATTTACAATGCAGCCTGCGAGCCATATCTTCAACAATTGTGTACCATGCTCAATCGAATGGGCGCTAAGATCAGTGGTATTGGAAGTAATTTATTAATCATTGAAGGAGTTACTACATTAAATGGGACTGCGCATCGCATGCTACCCGATATGATTGAGATCGGTAGTTTTATTGGTTTGGCTGCCATGACACAAAGTGAACTCACCATTAAAAATGCAGGTGTGGATCATTTGGGAATCATTCCTGAAAAATTCGGACAACTAGGCATCGCTTTAGATATTCATGGAGATGATATCCATGTACCACAACAGGATGTATATGAAATACAAACTTATCTCGATGGTGGTATCCTCACCATTTCAGACCACCCCTGGCCCGGTTTTACGCCTGATCTGTTGAGCATTGTTTTGGTAGTAGCCACACAAGCAAGAGGTAGTGTATTGGTGCACCAGAAAATGTTTGAGAGCAGATTATTTTTTGTAGATAAACTCATTGATATGGGTGCACAGATCATTCTTTGTGACCCACATCGTGCAACTGTAATTGGATTGGGCAGAAAAAATAATTTGAGAGGTATTACTATGAGCAGTCCGGATATTCGTGCCGGACAAGCATTGCTGATTGCTGCTTTGAGCGCAGAAGGTAAGAGTACCATTCAAAATATTGAACAGATCGACAGGGGCTATCAAAAAATTGATGAAAGATTGAGAAATATCGGTGCCGATATTCGAAGAATTATATAATACTATTTAGCGTGAAGGTAGTTTTACAATCGATATCCAATATTCTTCAATGCTGCGTATCACTTCCATAAACTTATCCAAATCAACCGGTTTGATGACGTAACTGTTGGCATGATTCAAATAAGATTCTTGCACATCCGATTCTGCAGATGAAGTAGTGAGCATAATGACAGGAATGCTCTTTAATATGGGATCATTTTTCAATTCATGTAACACTTCTTTGCCATCTACCTTGGGCAAATTGATGTCCAGCAAAATGATATCCGGTGTCTGCACATCTGCATATGCTGCTTCTTTTTTCAAGTAGGCCAACGCTTCTTCCCCATCTCGCACCACACGTATATGATTCCTGATCTTAGCTTCTTTAAAAGCTTCAATGGTCAGTCGAATATCCCCCTCATTGTCTTCAACGAGAAGAATTTCCAAGTCCTCAAACGCAGACATATCTTTTTTATTTAAATGTTTGATATTTTAGGTAAGCTGAAATAAAAAGTACTTCCTTTTCCTTCTTCAGAAGCTACCCATATTTCACCATGATGCCTTTCTACGATCTTTTTACAAATGGCTAGTCCAATTCCTGTGCCGGAATAATTATCAATCGAATGTAAGCGTTGAAAAACTACAAAGATCTTTTCAAAATACCTTGGATTGATGCCTATTCCATTGTCTTTAACAAAGAAGACAAATCTGTTGGCTTCTTCTGTACATCCAATTTCAACGACCGGGGGTTTGTCGCTTTTATATTTCAATGCATTACCAATCAGGTTTTGCATCAACTGCTGTAACTGAGATGTATTTCCCTGTATGCTAGGTAATTGATCTACACGTAAAATTATCTTTTCTTTTTCAAATCTGGACTCAAATATTTGTACTACATTTTTTACCAAACCGTTCATATCCACCAGCTGAAACGGCTCATTTACGGTTCCTACTCTTGAATAAGAGAGTAAATCCAGTATCAAACGTTTCATTCTCTCTGCCCCACCTACCGCAAAATCGATATACTCTCTGGCTTTTTCATCCAGCCCTGCTGAATATTGGCGATCTAACAGTTGTAAGAAACTACTTACCATCCTCAAAGGCTCCTGCAAATCATGTGACGCTACGTAGGCAAAGCGCTCCAACTCTCTGTTAGACGTCATGAGTTCAGTAGCTCTTTTTTCCAATACCTGGTTTAACTCCTGTAACTGCTGTTCTGATTGTTTTAATGCAGAGATATCTTGTGTAGAACCAATCATGCGAATAGCGATGCCTTCTTTGTTCCTGATTACATAACCCCTGTCATATACAAAAGCATAAGAGCCATCCATTTTTTCAAACCGATATTCATCTTCCCAAAATTGATCTCTGGTTTCTTCTAATAGCTTTCTTCTTTTTTCAACTACTCTTTCTACATCTTCCGGATGTACATGCTTACGCCAAAAGTCATTATCATTAGAAGCTTCTTCTGTATTATATCCAAATAGTTTTTGTAACCCATCTCCTGAACGTACTACAACATGTGTACGCATGTCCCAATCCCAAATAGCATCGCTGGTGGCTTTAGCAACCAATTCATAACGTTCATTCGTTCTTCTGATCAGCGTTTCAGATTTTTTTCGTTCTGAAATGTCTCTGATGAATGCACAAAAGAATTCTTCACTTTCCTGTTTAATGGGTAATACAGTGAGTTCTATGGGAAACATGGTTCCTTCTCGGTTAATGGCATTCAACTCTAACAAGACATTCAATGCCGGACCATTTCTTGTTACCTTATATTGTTCCATTCCATGATCATGCATATGCCGATAAGGCTCAGGAATAATAATAGACGATAATCTTCTGCCCATTACTTCTTCCTGCTTCCAACCAAATATCTTTTCTGCCTGAGGATTCCAGAACGTAACCATTCCTTCAGGGTCAATACAAATAATGGCATCCAATGCAGCATTCATGATCAGCCTTCTCTTCTCCTCACTATCCCGCATCAAAGCATCTGTCTTCCTTCTTTCACTTACATCTCTTTCAATAGCTACCCAATGGGTATACCACCCTGATTCATTGGTAACCGGGGCAACCGTAAAATTGTTCCAAAAAGGCTCTCCATTTTTTTTATAGTTCAACACTTCTATTTCACAAGGTTGCCAATTTTTTAAAGCGTCTTTTAAACGAGCTAATTCATTTTTATCGGTATCCGGACCTTGCAATATTCTAGGTGTTTTGCCAACTACTTCTTCTGCTGCGTATCCTGTCATTCGCGTAAATGCCTGATTCACATAAAGGATTTTAGGTCCTTCCCCTTCAATAGGTTTAGCCTCTGTAATCAAAATAGCATCGTTGGTATTGGTAATCACCATATCCATTAACCTGAGTCGCTCTTCTTCTTCTTTCTTTTTGGTAATATCTGTTTGAATGGCAATATACTGATAGGGCTTACCTTCCTCATTTAGAAATGGAACGATGGTAGTATCCACCCAATAATAGGTTCCTGATTTGGCTTTATTCTTTAACTCTCCACGCCATACTTTTCCATGAGCGATGGTAACCCATAAATCTCTTAAGAACGCTTTAGTATGGTATCCTGAATTGATGAGACGATGATCTTGCCCAACCAATTCTTCACGGCTATACCCTGATATTTTACAGAAATTATCATTCACAAATTGAATGCTCCCCTTTTGATCTGTAATGGCTACAATACTTGATTGATCTAAAGCAAACTTATAATCGGATACTTCTTTAAACGCATTTCTAAGTGCAGTTTCACTTCTCAATCGCTCTGTAATGTCATTGATCAACACCAATACACAAGCTCTATTATTAAACTCAATATGATGTGCTGTAATCTCTACATCGATGAGTGTTCTATCTTTTTTATAGTGGCGCCAAATACCTTTGTGTGTTAGAATATCTCCCTCCTTAAATCTGGTTGCCTGTTCTAGTTTCTTCCAATCTTCCATTGGTCTAATATCTCTGATCGTAATATGCGAAAACTCTTCTCTGCTATAACCATAATGTTTAACAGCAGCATTGTTTACTTCCAGAAATTTGAAAGAGTATTCTTCATAAATCCACATCGGCATAGGATTCTCATAAAACAGCTGACGATAACGCTCTTCTGCCTTTTTAGAATCTGTGATATCCGTATAAAAAATCGTGATCCCGCCATCCGAAGAGGGATAAATTCGGTTTTCAAACCATCGTTTCCAGGGTGGATAATACTCCTGCATAACAATCGGTTCCCTTTCCTTCATTACTTTATGATAATTCCAATAAAAAGGCTGACCTACACCTTCAGGAAATAAGGTCCAGATATGTTTGCCTATCAGGTCTTCCGGTTTATGACCATTAAGCATTGCCGCACCTCGTTCATTTACATAGGTATAATTCCAATTGGTGTCTAATGCCACAAAACCATCAGAGATACTTGTTAGTATATTAGACATGAGTAACCTTGTTTTTTCAAGGTGGTCATCCAATGTTTTTTGTTTGAAGATCCTATCAGAAATATCTTCTACCGAATTGATGATTTGAATTACATTGCCTGCCCCGTCTAGTACCGGCGTATTAACAACTTTCCAATAGCGTTCTAAAAAATTACCCGTACCATCATTTAAAGGAATATCATACCGCAATTCATCAACCTGATTGGTTTGTTTCAGGCGAATAGCTTCGTCAAATAGATTTAATAGCAACTGTTTACTTTCTTTTGTATCGATGCCCGGTGTATCCGGAAAAACGGTAAAGACCGGTTTCCCTACTATATGCTCTTTCTCGGTAAATGTTGCTTGTAAATAGGCTTTATTGGCAGATATAATGGTATAAACAGGGACATCGGGTTGCAAGAAAAGATACATCCCGGGCAGGTTATCAAAAACAGATTGAAATTCTTGTATGGTCATTGCAATCGTTACTATGAAATTTGAAAAGAAAACCCGCGGATCAAAAGAAACAATCGTCAATATAAAACATTTTACTCATTCAACGAAATTGTTCAATACTGTACCGCTAATTTTGCAACATGAGCACACTCGAAAAAATTATTCGCGAAAGAAGAAGCGTGAAGCCTTCTTTGATGAATGGGAAAAAAATAATTCCATCTATTATCCAGCAGCTGTTAGCGCTGGCAGACTGGGCGCCTACACATGGCAGAACCGAACCTTGGCGTTTTATTGTTTTTAGTGGAAATGGGTTAGCGCAGTTTTCGCAACAACACGCCGATTTATATAAAAATCATACGCCTGAAGAAAGTTTTACCAATGCCAAGTATCAGAATATCATCCACAATGCTGAAAAAGCTTCGCATCTTATTGCCGTGTACATGAAAAGACAGGCAAGTCAAAAAATTCCACTCATAGAAGAGATTGCTGCTACTGCTGCTGCCATTGAACATATTTTACTAGGTGCGCAAGAACAGGGAATTGCTGCACTTTGGAGTACCGGAGGTATGACTTATCATAACAGCATGAAACAATTATTAGGACTTGAAGAACATGATCAGATGATGGGGCTGATCTATCTCGGATATTCCGATGAGCCTAGTCCCCCCGCCAAAAGAAATATTGCACTATCAGAAAAAACGGTCTGGAAGGATTAAGCCTTCTTAAAATTCTGTTTCTTTGCGCATGCAGGAAAACAAAGGCAAGATCATCATTATTACAGCCCCTTCGGGATCGGGTAAGACATCGATTACGCATTATCTGTTGAATAAGTATCCTCAACTTTGTTTTTCTATCTCCGCTACCACACGTTCTCCGAGAGGGAATGAGCAAAATGGTGTTGAATATTATTTCTTATCTGTGGAGGCATTTCAGTCCAAGATCAACGAACACGCATTCATTGAATGGGAAATGGTGTATGAGGGAAAGTATTATGGTACTCTCAAAGCAGAACTGGAACGCATTTGGAACGAAAATCGTGTGCCGGTTTTAGATATTGATGTGAAAGGTGCTATCCATGTACAAGGTGAGTTCCCCGGAAAATGTTTGTCGATTTTTATTCAACCCCCATCTGTAGAAGAGCTGAAAAGAAGACTGGAAAGCAGGGGAACAGAAACTGCTGAAAGTATTGCCACACGGGTAAACAAAGCCAGTTATGAGTTGTCATTCAATCATCATTTTCATCATATTGTAGTGAATGATGAATTGGATAAAGCCTGTACCCAAACAGAACAGCTCATCAAAGAATTCTTAGGTTGGTAAGACAGTTTTCCTGAAATTTAAGGTTCAGCAACAAACTACATTATGTCATTTCAGAACAGAACCGTTTTTATTACCGGCGCCAGCAGAGGTATCGGTAAAGCTATTGCCCTGCGTTTAGCCAAAGAAAAAGCCAACATTGTTGTTGCTGCCAAAAGTGTAGAAGAAGACCCCAGACTTGGCGGCACCATTTTTTCAGCTGCTGAAGAAATTGAAAAAGCCGGTGGTAAAGCATTGGCGGTACAAGTAGACATTCGTCATGAAGATCAAATTCAGGCTGCTGTTGAAAAAGCAGTAGCAAAGTTTGGAGGTATTGATGTTGTGATCAACAATGCTTCGGCTATTCAATTAACCCCCACAGAACAAACTGATACCAAACGCTTTGACTTAATGCACAGCATCAATGTCAGAGGTACTTTTCTGGTTGTCAAAAACTGTTTACCATGGCTTAAAAAAGGTAAAAATCCACATATCATAACCTTATCACCACCCATTAGTCTGGAACCCAAATGGATGGGTGGACATATTGCCTATACGCTCACCAAATACAATATGAGTATGTTGGCCTTGGGTTGGGCTGCAGAATTTAAAGGGATGGGCATCGCCTCCAATGCACTATGGCCCAGAACTACGATTGATACGGCAGCTGTCCGTAATCTGCTGGGAGGGGAAGCTTTAGCAAAAATGAGTCGTACCCCCGAGATCATTGCTGATTCTATTTATTATATCCTTCAAAAAACGGCTGATCAGTGTAGTGGCAATACTTTTATTGATGAACAGGTGCTGGCTGCTGAAGGTATTACAGATTTGGATCAATACGCAGTTGTGCCGGGCGGAATGTTGTACAATGACCTATTTATCTAAGTTTATGCAGATTTAAGGCGATTCGTTATTGAATCTGATCAAAACTGGGTATTATTACATACCCCTTATGCGAACCATTACTCTGCTTACCACTTTGCTGGTCATTTTGACCACTTATGCCCCTGCGCAATATCATGGCAGATGTGGCAGTTTTAGATACACCATTAATGGCCAACTAGCCAGTTCCGTAGAAACAAATAACATCATTACTAAAACCTATTATTCCATTGATCAAAAAAAGGGGTATATCTGGTTTTGGAAGGAAATTTCTGAGCCCGGAAATCAACAGGTAAATGAATTCTTGACATTGTGGGCAAGGTTATCTGACATAGACACTTCTTGTATTGAAGCATTGATAGCAGATCCTTCAACACTCAAAGTTCGATTGTCACAAAAACAAAATTTCTTCTTTGCTACAACATATGTACAACAAAAAAAAGGACCCTCATATGGGGTCCGTAATGATATTTTAATACCTTTTAAAAATATAGATGCTGCTACCGATTTCTTAAATCAACTCAAGCTTCAAATTCCTATCAGGAATTACTAACCTTCTTGTACATCCTGTACACGCTCGGGTCTCATTTGTGGGAATAATAACACATCCTGTATAGAAGGTTGATTGGTCATCATCATACACAAACGATCGATACCGATACCGATACCCGCTGTTGGTGGCATACCATATTCCAGCGCACGTAAAAAGTCATGATCAATGAACATGGCTTCATCATCACCTCGCTCCATCAATTTCAACTGCTCTTCAAAACGTTCACGCTGATCAATAGGGTCATTTAATTCTGTGTATGAGTTAGCAATTTCTTTTCCGTTTACCATCAACTCAAATCTTTCTACTAGTCCGGCTTTACTTCTATGCTTTTTGGTAAGCGGACTCATCTCTACCGGATAATCGATGATAAAAGTGGGTTGAATAAAAGTATGCTCACTGGTGGCACCAAATATTTCATCAATGAGTTTTCCTTTTCCAATATTGCCCGGAACATCAATCTTCAATTGCTTACATACTTCACGTAAACCAGCTTCATCCATAGCACTCACATCAATCCCGGTATTCTCTTTAATAGCATCATGAATGCTGATTCGTTTGAATGGTGCCTTAAAATTGATGATCTTATCACCCAAAGGCACATCTGTAGTTCCATGTAAAGCAATAGCGATTTTTTCAAACAATTGCTCCGTGGTTTCCATCATCCAGAAATAATCTTTGTAAGCAGTATACCATTCCAGTACCGTAAATTCAGGATTATGAGTTCTATCCATTCCCTCATTTCTGAAGTTGCGACTAAACTCATACACCCAATCAAATCCTCCTACAATCAATCTCTTCAAGTATAACTCATTCGCAATTCTCAAATAAAAAGGAACATCCAATGCATTGTGATGTGTAATAAATGGGCGCGCAGCTGCACCCCCCGGAATAGCTTGTAATACCGGCGTGTCTACTTCCAATGCCCCTTGTTCATTTAAAAAATCTCGGATGGTATTGATAAGCTTGGTTCGTTTAACAAAGGTTTCTTTTACATCCGGATTAATGATGAGATCTGCATAACGTTGACGATAACGAAATTCCGGATCAGTAACTGCATCAAAAACATTTCCTTCTTCATCTCGCTTTACCACCGGAAGTGGCTTTAAAGATTTAGTTAGTAAGGTAAACGTTTGTGCATGAATAGAAGTTTCACCTGTTTTGGTTATGAATACAAATCCGGTCACACCAATGATGTCTCCCAGATCCAATCCATGTTTTACGACTGTATCCCAAAAGGATTTGTCTTCATCCGGACAAATATCATCGCGCTTGACATACAATTGGATGATGCCTTTACTATCCTGGATCTTGATAAAAAACACTTTTCCCTTATCATTGATACTCATCACCCTTCCCGCAACACAGACGTTGGCAAAAGCTTCCTTACTTTCTTCTTTGAACTGTTCCTTGATATCGATTGAATAGTGACTTACGGGATATGACGGAGCCGGGAATGGATCGACCCCTGCTTCTTGTAATTTGGTCAGTTTCTCACGACGAACCAGTTCCTGCTCAGATAAATGTGCTTGACTCATATATACTCAATTGTAAAGAGCAGCAAAATTAACGGTTAGCGGGGAAGAATTGCTACTCTGTTACTGATTATTGCTGTTTTGAGCAGAAGCTTTCCCCCTTTGCTAAATATTCGGCGGATGTATTTACATCAACCGCCCATCACAGCTTTAGGAATCAGCTACCAGGCAAATTGTTGGTATAAACCATGAAGTTCAGGGTAACTATAACCCTTGTTCAACAAATGCCGGTATTTATTCATGGAAAAGTTGTTGGTATAGTTGTTTACGAGTCATACTGACCAAGTCTCCGGGTTGTAAACCTTCCATCGTAATATTTTCTATTCGGTAACGAATCAATCTTAATGTAGGGAACCCCACCTGTGCAGTCATTCTTCTTACTTGTCTGTTTTTACCTTCTTTCAATACCATGCGGATCCATGGTGCCGGAATTTCTTTACGGAAACGTATCGGTGGATTTCGAACTGGAACAGATGGTTCATTTTCAAAAACAGAAACCTTAGCAGGTAACGTTTTATGTTTTTTTCCATCGATTGAAATCGTTACACCATTTTGTAATTGTTGAATAGCTTCACCGGTAATCGCTCCATCTACCTGAACCCAATATTCTCTTTCATGTTGAAACGAAGGATGCAATAAACGATGATTGAGTTGTTTATCATTGGTAAGAATCAGTAATCCTTCACTATCATGATCTAGCCTGCCAACAGGATATACATCTTTAGATACATCAAAAAAATCAGCAAGCGTTTGTTTTCCATCAACCGGAGAAAACTGCGATTGAACGAGATAAGGTTTGTAAATAATGAAGTAGTAATTCATATAAAACAAAAGTCCCGCAAAAGCGAGACTTTGTATATGGATGGGTTAGTAAGTACTGGGAAATAAATTTCCCTACACAATATTAAAAAGAGTTTTATCGAAAGCAAAAAAATTTTTAAACAATTTTATTCACATTTTAGGTCCCTTTGTGAATACCTGATCCTTATTCAACGCTGATTCCCATTGCATTTTATAGAACAAAAAGAATGCGTTAAAAATTTTATTTCGCTGAAACATTGATGAATAAAGGTTTTCATAAGACTTGATTTTTTTATACAAGAAAATAAATAGTGATAAAAGCAGTGTCAACAGCTTCATTTCACCTGTTTTTATGGGCTTAAAAAAAACTAAAATAATGGAGGGTGAATAGCTCTTAGTACCTTTGTTTTTAACAAAAAACCTTGTTATGAAGTTTTCTGCACCTGTTTCTGCCGGTTGGATCGCATCATTGATCAACGCAGAATTAATCGGTAATCATGATGCATTGGTAACCGGTATCAATGAAATTCATAAAGTAGAAACAGGCGATCTTGTTTTTGTAGATCATCCTAAGTACTATGATAAATGTTTAAACAGTGCTGCTGATTTTATTATCATCAATACAAATCAAGTAACCATTCCTTCCGGTAAAACAATTTTAGTAACTTCAGATCCGTTTGAAGCATACCTCACCATCGTCAATCATTTCAGACCTTTTGTTCCGGCACAAAAAGCCATCAGTGATTCTGCTGTTATTGGTGAAGACACTGTCATCATGCCCAACTGTTTTATTGGCAATCATGTTCAGATCGGCAAACATTGTATCATTCATCCCAACGTAACCATATTAGACCATACCATCATTGGAGATCATGTGATCATCCAAGCCGGAACAACAATTGGAAGTGATGCTTTTTATTACAACACGAAAAAAAATCGAGATGTATGGTATAAGAAAATGCAGAGCTGTGGCAACGTAGTCATCGAAGACCATGTAGAAATTGGTGCCGGATGTACCATTGATAGAGGCGTTACAGCAGAAACCAGAATCGGACAAGGAACACGCATGGATAATATGGTGCACATTGGTCATGATACGACCGTTGGAAAGAATTGTCTGTTTGCCGCTCAAGTGGGTATTGCCGGAGGTACCATTATTGAAGACGGCGTCACCTTATGGGGACAGGTAGGTGTGAGTAAAACATTAACCATTGGTGCCAATGCGGTGGTATTGGCACAAAGTGGTGTTCCCTCTTCCTTGGAAGGTGGCAAAACCTATTTCGGGTACCCCGCAGAAGATGCTTCGCTCAAAAGACGAGAACTCGTTTGGATCAAACGTATTCCTGAGTTGTGGAAGAAGGTGATGGAGGGGAAATCGTGAATTGTGAATGGTGAATGGTGAATTGTCAATAATAACGTAAACCATTGACAATTCACCATTCACAATTCACGACTGACCATTCACATCATTTCATCGAACCATAATTCGGCACATAGTTTTCCCGTCTTAAAATCGTTAACAGGTCTTTTTCTAGAGATACTACGGGATATTCTATAACCCTTCCTATTTCTTTTTCATTTTCATACACAATCAGTGTTGGTACTCTTTTAATATTTTTTCCTGCTTCTTCATGTTGCGGACTTTGCTTATAGCTATTTGACTCATTGCTGACGAATATGAGTCTGATCTGTTGCTGCTGAACACCTGCTTGTGTCAATATTTTCATCATACGAGGAACTTCTCTTCTGCTATCTCCGCACCAAGTGCCCAGAAAAATATCAATCTGTTTTCCCTTTAATAATGGGGTTAGGAATGGAATGGCGGAAGAGTCGGGTATATAATGGTCATAACCAGGCTGATACCAGTTTTTTTAACCCCCTTGTTGTAAAAAAGAAACATCACAATGACCTAGCAACATAAGTTCGCCGTTACCATTCTTAACTTCTATGTTAGCAAAAGGAGTAGTGATTTGAGCATTAACACATGGTTGGGTCATCACTATGAATAGCACAGCGATCACCAAAAAAGATGATTTCATATGAGTTGAATTAATTACATAAATGAATGAGTAGCCCCCTTCGGAGGAAGCATAACAAGACGGTATATGTAATCAATGAAGCGGGGGATGAAAAACTGCTTTCTGATAAGGATCTAAAAGTGCATCAGGAATAAATACTGTTGGGGTTTGATGGAACGAGCCCATTAAATAAGCCTGATTGTAAGAGTCGATGCTGGTATACTTCCAGTCTGTTTTAAAAGCAATGTCTTTTTGTTTTTCGGTTGCAGGAATACCGTCAGTATCCGTATCAGGTGTCAACATACAATCACACCAGTTTTGATCTGCTTGTGAAATTGCCAAGGCCGAACATTCTGCATAAGCCAATATTTTTGCTACCGATGGCGCATACAGTGAAAAGGATAATATGATGGCTACTACATATTTCAAGTATTACAAGTTACCGATTTTTAAGAAAGGGCCAAACAGATTAGGGTAGACGGTATTTCAATTTCAATTCTTCACAAATACGCACGATGGATTGTTCCATAGCTGCATATTGAAATCCGGGAATGGCCTGTAATAGTTTTTCGTTATTGAAACGGACTTTCGCTCTGGCTGTTTTAGCAGTTTCTTTTGTCAGTAGCGGTGACTTCCCGGTAAATTTAGATTTGATGGCTTCCAAACGCCAAACAATGGCTGCTATCCATGCTGTAACTTTCTTATGTGGAGGTTTTTTCCCAAATGCCTGAGCAATCATGGTAAAAACAGAACGGTAGGGTAGGTTAGCACCACTAATCACAAATCGTTGTGCAGTAATATTACTTTCCATCAATGCGATCATTGCTTTTACTACATCTTGTACATCTACAAAACCACTCATACCTTCTGTATACCAGGGAAATTCTTCATAGGCTGATTTAAAAATAGCTGTGGACCCACTGTTCCAATCACCGGCACCCAGAATAATAACAGGATTTACGATCACGGCATTCAATCCCTCACCAATACCCCGCCACACTTCCATTTCAGCCATGTATTTACTCTTGCCATATTCACTATTACTGGTTTCAGGTGTCCAGTTCATGGTTTCATCAATCATCACATCTTCCCTTATACGACCTAAAGCTGCAACTGAGCTCATGAAAACCATTTTGGAAACTCCGGCGTCTAAAGCAGCATTCACCACATTGGCAGTACCCTCAATATTCACATGATGGAGATTCTTTTTTTGCGATGGGTGAAATGAAACTACTGCAGCACAATGATATACTTGTTGAACACCTTGCACGGCTTCTTCTAAAGAAAGTACATCCAGAATATCACCTTTTACCCAATCCACTTTTTCTGCATTGGGTATTGTTGGAATGATGGAACGATACAGCGCACGAACTTTCTCCCCTTTGTTCAGCAATGCCTGTAACAAATAAGCGCCTACCAAACCTGTTGCACCGGTAACAAGAATCATGTAATAGATTTCAACGAAGTTAACCCAATGATGCGGATAACTGAAAAACAGTGAAGAACCATTCTATTGAGAACATTTATTACAAAGTCCACTCACGACCAGGTCTTTTTGAATGGCTTTGAATCCATCGGGTAGTGCTACTTTAGGAACAGTTACATGATCCAGACAATAAGTAGTTCCACAGTTATCGCACATAAAATGAACATGATCATCGTGGTGATGACCTGCTGAACATTCGTCTTTACACAAAGCATATCGAACAGAGTTATCGGCAGTGGGAATGGTATGGATGATGCCTTTTTCTACAAAAGTTTGTAGCGTACGGTAAATTGTTACCCTATCGAATTCTGTACCACTTCTACTTTCAATATCTGCATGCGCCAATGCACCATTTGCATCCAGAAAATGATGCAAGATTTTTTTCCTGCTTTCTGTAACGCTGAGGTGATTTTTCTTCAACAGATCTACAATTCTCTCTTGCATGATTTAGTTAGGATTGTTTGTAAAAATGCCATTCACAAAATTACCCGTTGCTTTCTCTTTCAATAATATCCCAATATCTTTTTTCAACTTCTCCAGTTCATCCGCTTTTAGTCCATCATAAATCTGTGCACGCACTTTTCCTGATTTGTCTACCAATGCAAAAAACTGTGTATGGATGAACTGATCTTCTATCTTCTCAAAATTATTCTTTGGATCATCCAACAAATACGAGTTACGTGCCATCTGATACAAGCTATCTTTTCTACCGGTCAGCAACACCCATTTCTTGGTGTCTATCTTCATGGAGTCAGCATAAAATTTTAATCGGGGTACAGAATCTGTTTCAGGGTCACAAGTATGTGCCACGATCATAAAGTCGGGATTGTCTTTATAAGCATCATACACGCCTTTCATTCCCACATGCATTTTCGGACAAATACCTTTGCAGGTCGTAAAGAAATATTCTACCACGGATACTTTGCCCAACATATCTTTTTCAGTGAAGGGCACACCATCCTGGTTACGAAACATAAAAGGTTTCACATAACTCAATTGCGGCAATTTCACTTTCCAATTATCGGTGCCCTTAAAAAGGAAATAATAGAAAGCAGCTACTAAAACTGCGAAAAACAACAGATAACCTATTAACTTCTTACTCATAATCAATACTAAAGGACAAAGTTACACCCCATTCGGTTCAATCGGGGGGATGTAAAAAATATTGAAATTAATTTTGCAACACTGTTGCATAGTTGTATTTTTGTCGCCACATGAACTTTAAGATCAATTGGGATGCTTTTGGAATTGCCACATCGGTAGCTTGTGCTATCCATTGTGCCTTACTTCCATTATTCATTAGCAGTCTCCCTCTTTTTGGCCATAATATCATTGATAACAATGGGTTTGAATATGCCATGATTGCTTTGGCTTTTGCAGTAGGTACTTACTCATTGTATCATGGCAGAAAAAAACACCATCACAGCTGGATACCGATGATCTTCTTTACAGTAGGTATTCTTCTTTTACTCGGTAAAGTCATCTGGCATTCCTGGGAACTGTGGTTATTGATCCCTTCGGTAGCTTGTATCATTACAGCACATTACCTGAATTATCGCATGTGCAGGGTGCATAATCACGCACACAGTGACGACTGTAATCACTAAGCTTTTTTCTTTGCTGTCTTTTTATTTTTTTTCTCGCAATCCTCACATACAATCACAATATTCTCTGCAAAACGCGGACTAACACTGGATTGTTTCCCATTCACTTCAATCTCTATCAATTCATCATAGGTTTGTCTGGCTAGTACTTTGATATGATTGTGCATACTCAAGCCTACCTTATCTACATACTGTAAAAAGGCAGCGGAGTTGTCTTTTACACCAATCATTTTACAATTGTGTCCCACCTCTTCTTCATTCAAGGTTTTCTTTACCGGCATTTTCATTTCACCGGTAGCTGTTGGAATGATATCGCCATGCGGATCAAAACTGGGATAATTCAAAAGCTTATCCAATCGATCAATCAGTTTCTGACTTTGAATATGTTCCAGTTGCTCTGCTACTTCATGCACTTCATCCCAAGTAAAACCCAACTTCTCGTATAGGAAAGTTTCCCATAAGCGATGTTTACGAACCACTTCGATGGCCAATTTGCGCCCTTGGGCAGTTAGCGAGGACTTTCCATACTTTTCATAATTGATCAGCTTTTTTTCCTTCAGCTTCTTCAACATATCATTTGCCGTAGCCGGTTTTACACCCAAATGTGCCGCCAACTCATTGGTACCGGCCTCGGTTTTGGGTGATTGCTCCAATGTTAATTGCAACAAAGCTTTGAGATAATTCTCCTCCGTAGTAGATAACATGGCACAAAGATAGCTGAAATGACAAACTTATTTTGTTAGATAACTCTAACTTTTATACTTTTACACATCGAACAGCGTAAATGTTATTTTGTGAGACAGCTTTTGTATGTATTCTTTTGGGGATTCTTTTCTTTTTCGTCGAGTGCTCAACAAGCATCGGTAGCGGGAAGAATCACACAATCGGGCAGTCCGATTGAACTGGCTACTGTTCGGTTATTAAATACGGATATACAAGCCAGTTCAGATAGCAATGGATTTTATCAGTTACAAAATCTGAATGCGGGAACTTACACTTTAATCGTAGAACAGGTGGGCTATCAATCCTTTCGCAAAAAAATTCAACTCAATAACGCACAACCATTATTGCTGGATATTCAATTGATACCGATGACCAGCCAGATTGCTGATGTGGTAGTAACCGGTACACTAAAAGAAGTAAGAAAAACAGAAAGTCCGGTTCCGGTAGAAGTGTATACACAGACTTTCTTTAAAAAAAATCCAACTCCTAATATTTTTGATGCCTTACAACAGATCAATGGCGTAAGACCACAACTCAATTGTAATATCTGTAACACCGGCGATATCCATATCAACGGATTGGAAGGACCTTATACCATGGTATTGATTGATGGGATGCCCATCGTAAGTAGTTTAGCTTCCGTGTATGGTTTATCAGGTATTCCCAATGCATTGGTGGAAAGAGTGGAGATTGTCAAAGGTCCTGCTTCATCCTTGTACGGTAGTGAAGCGGTGGGTGGACTCATCAACATCATCACAAAAAAACCACAGCATGCACCTTCGGTCTATGTTGATTACATGCATACGAGTTGGAATGAAAAAAATGCAGACCTCGGTTTTGTTTGGAAGCCTTTACGCAAGGCACAAGTATTAACAGGTATTAACCTGTATCACTATAATACACCGATTGATCATAATAAAGATGGATTTACAGATGTAACGCTACAACAACGAATTTCTGTTTTTCAAAAATGGAATTTTCAACGCAAAGAAAACAGATTGCTCAGTTTAGCAGTGCGTTACTATTATGAAGATAGATGGGGTGGAGAAATGAACTGGAACAAAAAATTCAGAGGAGGCGATAGTATTTATGGGGAAAGTATTTATACCAAACGATGGGAGCTCACCGGACAATACCAGTTACCGGTAAAAGAAAAGATATTGTATTCGGTTTCATTCAATGACCATGATCAGGATAGTAGGTATGGAACAACTTCGTATATCGCCCGACAAAAAATTTTCTTCCATCAACTCACTTGGGATAAAAAAATGGGTGATCATGATTTATTAGCAGGTATCACCGCGCGTTATACATTTTATGATGACAATACCCCTGCAACAAGTGATCCTGTTTTATTAAAAAATCTCCCTACAAAAAATTGGTTACCCGGTATTTTTATACAAGATGAAATTCGGTTGAATACAGCGCAACAATTGTTATTGGGATTACGCTATGATAAACATGATGTACATGGAAATATCATCACTCCCCGCTTGGCATTCAAATGGAAAACGGGAGATCAGGAAAGTCTGCGTATCAATGCAGGTAGTGGTTTCAGGGTGGTGAATTTATTTACAGAAGATCATGCCGCATTAACCGGCGCTAGAAAAGTGGTGATCAAAAATGAATTGAAACCGGAACGTTCGTACAATATCAATCTAAACTATTCTAAAAAACTGCTCAGTAAAAGAGGTGTGATTTGGAACTTTGATGTTTCTGCTTGGTATACGTATTTTAATAACCGCATCATTGCAGATTATGAAACCAATCCGAATGAGATCAATTATGATAACCTGAACGGACATGCCATCAGCAAAGGTATTACCCTCAATACGGAACTGAGTTTATTAAATGGTTTAAAAGGCATGGCGGGCATTACCTTACAAGAAGTAGCTACTGTTGATCGGGGAGTAAAAACCCAACAAATTCTTACTGAAAAAATAACAGGTACCTGGTCCATTTCCTATCGTATCAAACCGTGGAATCTGGGTATTGATTATACCGGAAATTTTTATGGTCCGATGCGATTGCCTTTACTCGGTCCATTAGACCCACGTAAAGCTACTTCACCACTTTGGAGTATTCAGAATATCCAATTCGTATTTTCCGGTATGCGTTCTGTTGAGTGGTATGGCGGTGTAAAAAATTTACTGAACTGGACACCCAACAAAGGCAACCCCTTTATCATTGCCCGAACCAACGATCCTTTCGATAAGCAAGTGGTGTACAATGCCAATGGACAAGTTGAAGCAACACCTGATAATCCTTATGCGTTAAGTTTTGATCCCACTTATGTCTATGCACCCAATCAGGGAATTCGTTTCTTTTTGGGAATGAGGGTTTCTATAAAATAATCATTCCCTGTCCTTGTTGGTCGCTGACCAATAAGAGCAGGGAATGATGGGCCGCAGATTTTTTATGATTGTTATGATCTGCGCTGATAATATTTTAGTGTTGGTCAGGCGACAAACAAGGGCAAAAAAATCTATCTACAAATCCGACATCAGACATCTGAGATCTGACATCTTCAAATTCCTACTGAATCGTATAACTCACCCCACCATCTTTTTCATCTTTCAATTGCACCCCCAACGCTGCCAGTTCATTACGGATCTTATCGCTTGTCATAAAATCTTTTCGCTGTTTCGCTTCTTTGCGGATATCAATCAATAATTGCAATACACCATCGAGTTTACCATCATCAGTTGTTCGTTCAGCAGTGAGACCGAAAATATCTTCGATGTATGTTTTCATTTGTTGTTGCAGCAATTGAAGGGTAGCTCCACTAATAGCATTAACAGCAATATGTTTGTCCTTGATGGAGTTGATGACTGAACTCAATTCAAACATATTAGCAAGCACTTTTGCAGTATTCAAATCATCATTCATGAACTCATCAAATTCACGGATCTGTGTAGCCGTTTTTTCGTCTAGTGTTTTATCCGAAGCAGTTACCTGCGCATCAAAATTTTGCTTTGCTAACCATTCATAGGCCTCCCAAAGTCGACGTAATGCTTTTTCGGATGCCTGTAATGCTTCATTGCTAAAGTCGAGTGTACCGCGATAATGACTTTGCAGAATAAAGAAACGCACTGTCATTGGGTGATAGGCCTGTGTGAGAATGGTATGCGTTCCTTCAAACAGCTCGCTCAGCTTGATCACATTGTTATAGCTCTTACCCATCTTCTTACCGTTGATGGTGATCATGTTATTGTGTAACCAATAACGAGCGGGTGTTTTATGATTGCAAACCGTACTCTGTGCTATTTCACATTCATGATGCGGGAACTGAAGGTCCATACCACCTCCATGAATATCAAACTGATCTCCGAGGTACTTATTACTCATGGCAGAACATTCGATATGCCATCCCGGAAAACCTTCTCCCCATGGACTTTGCCAACGCATGATATGTTCAGGTGGCGCGTTCTTCCATAAAGCAAAATCACTTTTATTTCTTTTTTCTTCCTGATTATCCAGTTCACGAGTGGTATCCATTTGATCGTCGAGTACCCTTCCGCTCAGCATCCCATAAGGCAGCCCCTTTTTTGAGAAATCAGTATTGTACTTTTCTACATCAAAATAAACCGATCCGTTGGCTTCATATGCATATCCATCCGCAATGATCTTTTTGATCATTTCAATTTGTTCAACAATATGTCCCGTAGCAGTAGGTTCAATACTGGGTGGCAAATTGTTGAAACGAGTCATAGCCCAATGATACAGATTGGTATATTTCTGCACCAACTCCATGGGTTCCAGTTTCTCCAATACCGCTTTTTTACTGATCTTATCTTCCGCTTCTCTTCCTTCTTCTTCAAAATGTCCGGCATCCGTAATATTTCTTACATAACGAACCTTATACCCCAAATGCATGAGATAGCGATAGACCACATCGAATGTAATAAAGGGACGTGCATGTCCGAGATGACTCTCTCCACTCACGGTTGGTCCGCATACATACATACCCACATAGGGAGGGTTGATGGCTTCAAAAACTTCTTTCTTACGGGTTAGTGAGTTATAAACTTTTAGTGACATGCTTGCGAATTAGAGAAAATAAAAGATACTGAAAATAATGAAACAACGGAACCGGAATAGCTCGTATTAACAGCAACAGCAGCAAGAAATAGACATTCGTTTCATGATGCTGCGAAGATATTTAATTTTTCAATTGTAAATCAGCCACCAGCATAATATGATCGCTCAAACCCTCATCAATCATGTCAAACATCTTAACCTGAAAAGATGGAGCCGGAAGGATATAATCAATCCGCAGGGTGGAAGCCAAGGAAATAAAGGTTCTTCCGATCCCAAATCCTTTTTTCAAGAATGCATCTTGGTAATTACCACGGATATGAAAATAGGTGTACGAGTTGGGCACATCATTAAAATCACCGCAAATAAGGGATGGATAAGGGCTTTCATTCATGGCCTTTCTAACGATTCCGGCTTGAACACCTCGTCTCTTAAAAGCCAATCTCATTTTACGAATGATGTTTTTTGATGCCCGCAATGTTTCATCATCCTGCTCTTTGATTTTTTCCAAATCGGAGTAATCTGCTTGTTTGAATTTAAAAGATTGTAGATGGGTATTAAAAACGCGAATAGTATCATCATCTTTTAAAATATCTGCATAAATCAGACTCTCCGCTACCGGAAATTTGATTTTGTTCTGATGAATGATGGGATATTTTGAAAAAATGATACAGCCCGATTGATAGTTACCACCGTTTCGCTGATAATCTTTTGAAAAGAAATGATAAGGATATGCTTTTTTAAAAAGTGATAAGTTATCCGACTCTGAGTTGTATCCGTCTGTATGATTGAATTCCTGCAAGCATACCACATCAGCATTCAATCTTTGTATACTTTCTGCAAGCTCGGTTCTGGCTAATTGTTTAACAGCTTTGTTTTTATTATTCCCATTGAAACTTTGGATATTCCAACTGATCACACGTAAAACATGCTCAGGTTTATTTTCTGAAACCGAAGGTCCCGGTTTCCAGGCAAATACCACATTGAGTTGTTGAAAGCCAATCAGTAGAGCAAGCGCGGGAATCAAAGCCAGCTTAGGTTTCACAAATAACCAAAAAACAAGAAAGATGATCAGTCCGAGTATTAAATAAGGGACCATGAGCCCCACAAAACCTATCATCCACCAGGTGGCAGTATTCAGAAAAGGGGTGAGACAAGAGATCAGCCATAAGACAACAACTACTAAATTCAGTATCAGAAATACTGTTTTAGTAACACGTCTGAAAATGCTCTTGGCCATGAGCTAAAATACTGATAAAAAAGACGTACTTATAAGTAAAATGCCACTGAGGGCACAGAATGGCACTAATATCCTTTTAGAGATCTTCTTTGCTGGCTTTTTTTAGGAACTCTTTTTCTTCATCGGTGAGGAACTGGTATCCTTGTTGGTTGATCTTATCCAGAATCTCGTCTAAACGCTGTTGTGTGAGATTGGGTTTTCTGTCAAAAGGTTTGGCTTCGGCTTTATAAAAGTGACGTTCGCTACTAGTTTTTTGCTGATGTTTTTTTTCAGGATTGAATAGATCATCTAACCAATCTGCAAATCGATTCATCCAGGCACCCCAATCGTTTCCTCTTCTTAGCTGGCGAATAAACAAATAACCTACTACCCCTGCAGCCAAATGTCCGGCACCAATTCCGGCATTACTACCGGCGAGCGTTGCAAAATCAATGGCCACAAAAATCAGCGTGATGACCCAAAGTGGAATACCCCCATTGATCAAAGGGAAAATGCGATAATCAGGTGCCAATGTTGTGGTAGCAACGGCTATTGCCATGACTGCAGAACCTGCTCCCAATAAAGGGGCAGCCGTTCCTACCTGATTGGCCAATACCGGAACCATATTGTTCATCAATACAAAAAACACACTCCCGGTAATGCCTCCGTAGATATAAATGGGAATCAGTTTGTTATTGCCTGCCAGGTCTTGCAAAATATAGCCAAAACACCATAACCATAGCATACTGCTGATGAGTTGCCAAATACTATGATGCGTGATCATGGTACTGATAAAAGTCCATGGACGTGTAAGTAGTGTGTCTGTTTGCGGAGGCAAACTCAACCAATTCAATACCTGACGGTAGAAGAATTCATCGGGGATTTCAGACAGATAATAAACGATCTTAATGAAATTCACGATCACAAACATCAGTGCATTCACGGCAAACAGGAATACAAGGGCATTGTTATCCTGTCCTAATAAGATTTTTTTGTTTGCTTTATACGGTCTGGTTTCCATACGCACGGTTCTTGGTGACTATTAATACAACGTTTTTTTGTTGGTTTTGTTCCAAGTGATAACGATCAGTAAGCCTACAATCGCTCCACCAATATGTGCCCAGCGAGCTACATTATCACCGGCTGAGTTTTGCAGCGCAAAGAACAGTTCATAAGAAAAATACAATAAACCCAACCATTTGGCTTTTACCGGTATCAGAAAATATAGATAGATATAGGTGTTGGGGAATAAGTACACAAAAGCAGCCAGAATACCGAATACAGCACCACTAGCCCCTAAAGTAGCTGTATTGATCCTGTTATTATAATAAGTAGTTACGGCTTCCAAAACTTTATCTGTCATGAGGTTATTGGTAGGATCCGCTTTTAAAAAAACCAAAGCTTCTTCATTAAAACCCATGTTGTATTTACGTCCAAAGCTTGTCATGGCATCTACAAAAGCCATCGGATCATTTTGCTGTTGTAAAACCAGTGCATAATCCTTCATGATGGGCGTTAATTCATAGGAGAGAAACAACAGATGTATGAATGCAGCACCCAGCCCACAGATCAAATAAAACGTAAGGAATCTTTTAGCCCCCCAAACATTTTCCAGAATAGATCCAAACATCCACAAAGCGAACATGTTTCCCAGGATATGGTAGAAGTCGCCATGCAAAAACATATGTGTAATCAACTGCCAGGGTTTAAACAGATCACTCTGCCAAGCATGTAAAGCCAGCGTGTCTTCAAAAGAAAAAATGGGAACAGCGCCTTTAGAAAAAGTAACCTGTGCCAAATAGAACAAGCCATTAATGATCAGCAGGTTCTTAACAATAATCGGTAATATCTCAAATCTACTGGGTCTGAATTCTGTCATGCAGTCAACGCTTAAGCGTATTTAAAATGATAAGTTATGCTTCTTTTCTCAGTTTCAGTTGAACTACGTTTTCAATATGCAAGGTATGCGGAAACATATCAACCGGCTGAATTTTTGTGACTTCATATTTTTCATCCAACAATGCCAGATCTCTTGCCTGTGTTGCCGGATTACAACTTACATACACGATTAACGGAGCTGCAATATCTAGTAACTTTCTAACCAGCTTCTCATGCATGCCTGCTCTGGGTGGGTCTGTAATGACCACATCCGGTCTGCCATGCGCAGCAAAAAAAGCATCATCACAGATATCGATCACATCTCCTGCAAAAAAAGCTGTTTGTGTGAGTCCATTCAGCGCTGCATTTTCTTTTGCATCTTCAATCGCATCTGCTATCACTTCCACACCTACCACTTTTGCCGCCTGTTTACTCACAAAAATACCGATACTCCCTGTTCCACAATACAGATCATATACCGTTTGTGTACCATTTAGTTCAGCAAAATCACGGGTAACCCGGTAGAGCTTTTCTGCTTGCTTGGTATTGGTCTGGAAAAATGATTTCGGACTAATCTTAAACTGAAAATCTTCCAACTTTTCAATGATGTATCCTTTGCCTGTATAGATCTGTGGATGCAGATCAAAAAGACTGTCGTTCTTTTTTGTATTGATGGTGTACAGTAAAGTGGTGATCTGCGGAAAAGCTTTTAGCAGTTGATTCAACAGGTCTTCTCTCAATGCCACATCTTCATAACCGAAAATGATATTCACCATCAATTCCCCCGTACTGGTATTACGTACGAACATGTTACGTAGCCAACCCTGATGTTCTTTGATATTATAAAACGGAACGCCTTTTTCAATAGTATAAGCTGCTGCAAACTTTCTGATCAAATTGGTAGGCTCTTCCTGAAGATGACAGGTATCAATTTCTACAACCTTATCAAAAAAGCCACGGGCATGAAATCCGGCAGCACCGGGTAATGCATCCGGGTCAATGCCTTCTGCTTTGAGTTTTCGAAACTCATCGGAAGGAATGTATTTCCTTGTGGCAAAAGTGTATTCCATTTTATTCCGATAATACCTAGTATCATCGGCCCCCACAATGGGCATGATTTCAGGCAACCGGATACGCCCAATTCTGGTGAGGTTATCGGTTACTTGTTTTTGTTTGTATTTCAGTTGTTGTTCATAAGGCAGCATTTGCCACTGACAACCACCACAAACCCCAAAATGACTGCAAAAAGGTTGTACCCGATCAGGGGAAAAACTTTTGATGAAAAGTGTATGTCCTTCCGCCCAATCGCTTTTGTTTTTGGTGAGCTGTACATCTACAACATCACCGGGTACGGCACCTTCAATAAATACCACTTTCCCATCTACCCTTGCCAGAGAGCGACCTTCCGCGGCATAGTCTTCCACCAGGATATTTTCCAGAATGATTCTTTTCTTTTGTTTTCTCACCGTGCAAAGGTAACCATGATCGATGAGACCTTTCTAGTCTTCAGTAATTGAATGACAATTTATTGTCAGAAGCCTCGGGAAATTTGTGTCTTTGTTAAATCGAGTTCATGGCTTTTAGTATTTAACTAACTTGTTCCCGAATTTTGGGTTATGAAAAAATATGTATTACTATCCGGCTGGATCCTTTCTTGCTTACTATCTGTGGCACAGACAAAAACAGCTACCAAGTCTGTTCCTAAGCCTGCTAGCGGACGAAATATTCCCATCACACTCACTCCTTTAAAGAACTGTAAGGTATATCTGGGCAGTTATCTGGGTACCGGAAGAACATTGGTTGATTCTGCTATGCTCAATGAGAAGAGTCAGGGTGTATTTAAGGGCGATAAAAAACTGCCGGGGGGTATCTATTTTGTAGTGTCTCCACAAATGACCATTCAGTTTGAATTACTGATGGATGATATTCAACAGTTCACGATAAAGGGCGACACTTCTTTAAAAGATCAGGCAGAAATTATAGGTTCAAAAGACAATGATCTTTTTAAAACGTATACCGCTTATTCTGTTGAAAAAGGGCAACTGAGACAACAACTGAGTACTGCTTATAAAGCAGCTACCAATAAAGCCGATTCTACGCGTTTATACAATTCATTGACGACTTTGGATAAGGAAGTACAGCAGTATCGGACGAATATTATACAGCAACATCCAAATTCTTTGCTGGCTATGTTTTTCAATACCATGAAAACACCCGAAACACCGGCTATTCCTGTTGTAAACGGGAAACCTGATTCTACTTATCCCTTCCGATATGTAAAAGAACATTTTTGGGATGATGTAGCGTTTAATGATGATCGTTTGTTGCGCACCCCATTCTTTGAACCCAAACTCGATGATTATTTCAGGTATTATGTATCTCCCGAACCTGATTCTATTATTGAAGAGGTAAAGTATATTTTATTATCTGCAAGAACAGGTAAAGAGATCTATCCTTATTTATTGACGAAGTTCACCAACAAATACATGAATCCTGAGTTCATGGGGCAGGATAAAGTTTTTGTATACCTTTTTGAAAATTTTTATGCCAAGGGAGATACCATGATCCTGAATCCGGCATCACGAAAAACAGTAACAGAAAGAGCCTATAGTCTTATGGCCAATCAATTGGGCAAACCTGCGCCGGTATTGAATTTAACAGATACTACAGGAAAGACTGTTTCCTTATACAATTTGAAGTCCGAATTTACTGTTGTTGCGTTTTGGGATCCCAATTGCGGACATTGTAAAGACGAAATGCCTAGACTTGATTCATTCTATCAAAATAAATGGAAAGCTTTGGGTGTAGCTGTGTATGGTGTCAATATTTATGAAAATGAAGTGCCGGCTTGGAAAAAATTTATTACAGAGAAAAAACTATCCGGCTGGACGCATGCATACCAGACCAAAGCGGCTAAAGATGCAGAAGAACGAGCGGGTGTACCGAATTACAGACAGCTATATGATATTTTTAAAACTCCTACGCTGTACTTACTCGATAAAGAAAAAAGGATCATTGCCAAACAATTGAGTTTGGAACAGTTTGATGATTTGATCACAACAAAATCTAAGCTTTAAAAGATAAAGCCACAGATTCAACGATAACAAAATCTATGAATCTGTGGCTTTATTTTTATAAATTATTGAGCTACACCAACTCCTTCACTACATTCCAAATCACCTTAGGTTTACCTAAAGTGTAATAGTGTAATACCGGAACACCGAATTCTTTTAATTCCTTGCTCTGTTGAATCAACCATTCGGTACCCACCTGCTCACATTCTGCATCTGTTTTGCATTTCATAATAGCATTGGATAGATCAGAAGGAATATCTACATGAAAAATTCTGGGAAGTACTGATAACTGTTTTTTATTGGTCAATGGTTTTAAGCCCGGAATGATGGGAACATTGATTCCGATTGCTTTGCAGGATTTGACAAACTCAATGAATTTCTGGTTATCGAAAAACATTTGTGTCATTATGTATTCAGCTCCTGCATCTACTTTTTGTTTTAATTTTTGAAGATCAATATCCAGATTCGGTGCTTCAAAGTGTTTTTCGGGGTAACCGGCCACACCAATACAGAATTTGGTTTTTCCGCCATTTTTAATATCATCATCCAAATAGATACCATTGTTCATGTTATTGATCTGTTGCAACAAATCAATCGCATAATGATTGCCTTCCGGTTCCGGTTCAAAAGAAGCTTCATTTTTAGCGGCATCACCTCTTAGCGCCAGCACATTATCGATACCCAAAAAATCCAAATCAATCAATGCATCTTCTGTTTCACGTTTGGTAAATCCGCCACAAATGATATGCGGTACCGCATCTACCTGATAATGGTTCATGATGGCCGCACAAATGCCTACCGTACCCGGACGCTTACGAACTTCCACTTTCTCAAAAGTGCCATCACCCTTTTTCTTGAACATGGTTTCACTACGGTGATAGGTGACATTGATCCAGGAAGGCTTGAATTCCATCAAAGGATCTAAATGGTCATAGAGCGATACAATGGTTTTTCCCTTAAGTGGCGGCAGTACTTCAAAAGAGATCAAAGTATCTTTTGCCTGTTGTATATGTTCTGTAATTTTCATGCTGGGTACTAAATGGCTGCAATATACAGCCTTGTATTTGTTACAAAAACATCTGTTAATCCATGATAGGCTTTACGGCATGCAAAACAGATGCATTAGTTTTGTAGAAAACCATTCCACTTGAATATTACCATACATACCAAAGACCTGCTCAAAAGTTACAAGGGAAGAACCGTTGTTAATAATGTAAGTATTGAAGTTCGTCAGGGAGAAATCGTGGGGCTGCTCGGACCCAATGGGGCCGGTAAGACAACAACCTTTTATATGGTAGTAGGTCTAATTAAGCCGGATGAAGGGAGTGTATTCCTGAATGACCTTGATATTACACGTTTACCCATGTATAAAAGAGCCCAAATGGGTATTGGCTACCTGCCTCAGGAAGCCAGTGTATTTAGAAGTTTGAGCGTGGAAGATAATATTCTCTCTGTACTGGAAATGACGAAACTCACTAAACAAGAGCGTTTAAATAAGCTAGAACAATTATTGGATGAATTCAACCTACATCATGTCAGAAAAAACAATGGCGATAGTTTAAGTGGAGGGGAAAGAAGAAGAACAGAGATAGCCCGTGCATTAGCGGTGGATCCGAAATTCATTTTATTGGATGAACCTTTTGCGGGTGTTGATCCCATTGCGGTTGAAGATATTCAGGGTGTTGTTGCCCGATTGAAATACAAAAATATTGGTATCCTGATCACAGACCATAATGTGAATGAAACCCTCTCCATTTGCGATCGGGCTTATCTATTAATTGAAGGTAAAATCTTTAAACACGGAACTGCAGAACAATTGGCCGATGATGAGCAAGTGAGACGCCTCTATCTGGGAACCAATTTTGAGCTGCGGAGAAAAGACTGGATCATTGAAATGGGTAAAACACAAACCGCCCCTGCGGAATAGTAATGTTATCAACTTACCATTACACATGAACGTGTTTTTCTATTTAAATTAATCCCTCTAATTGCCGAAACTCTATTTTGCTCCTGGGCCGTATGGCCCCATCCTTGTTCCTCCACCTCAGGCGGACATTGGCCTCTGATCATCCGCCGCGGCGGATGATCTGTCTTCGCTACGCTTGACACCGACCCCAATGAGGCCCGTCCACAAGGACTGATAAAAAATTATTTATTGAAAACCATTGGTGCTTTGCGTACTTTTTAGGTTATCTCTCTATTTTCTGAATATATGAATAGCACACCCCACTACATATTAGCATTTTTCGCGGGTATTCCTTATTTTGCTGGCATCAACCATGAAACTGCTCAGTCCTGCAATATCCCGTTTGGCCCGCTTTAGGCACTGGCGCATTGAACAATGGGTAAATGAGCCGATTTCGGCACAAAGGGAAGTGTTACAAGATCTTGTAACACATGGGCAATACACTGAGTTTGGCAGGAAATATGGTTTCACCTCACTCTTCAATATCAGAAAATTCAAAGCGGCAGTACCCATTCATGAATATGATGATCTGAAACCTTATATCGAAAGATTGATGCAGGGCGAGCAGAATCTCTTATGGAATACACCCGTGAATTGGTTTGCCAAGAGTAGTGGTACCACCAGCGATAAAAGCAAGTTCATTCCAATTACACAGGAAAGTCTGGAAGACTGTCACTATCAAGGCGCCAAAGATGTGCTGACATTGTACTATCACCAACACAACGAAAGTGATTTATTGACAGGAAAAGGATTGGTCATCGGGGGCAGTCATCAAATCAGCAAAGTGAATGAAGAAGTGAATTATGGCGACCTCAGTGCCGTACTTCTACAAAACACACCCATTTGGGCCAACTGGATCAGAACACCGGAATTATCCATTGCACTGATGGATGAATGGGAAGAAAAAATTGAAAAGCTCGCTCAATCTACCATACCTGAACCTGTTACTTCTATATCAGGTGTACCTACCTGGACATTGGTGTTGATCAAAAGAATATTAGAGATCACGGGTAAACAAACTTTAAAAGAAGTATGGCCCGGATTGGAATTGTACATACATGGAGGTGTCTCTTTTACGCCTTATCGCGAACAGTTTGAAAGATTGATCGGAGAAGGCTGTACTTATTTGGAAATGTACAATGCCAGTGAAGGTTTTTTTGCGGCACAGGATGATCCAAATGAAGAAGGAATGTTATTGTTTCTGGATCATGGAATTTTTTATGAGTTCATGCCTGTGGAAGAATATGGCAAAAAAGAGCCCATCACCATTGGTTTGGATAAAGTAGAGATCGGGAAAAACTATGCACTGGTTATCAGTACCAACGGAGGCCTATGGCGTTATCTGGTGGGGGATACGGTGCAGTTTACCACTTTATATCCTTTCAGAATAAAAGTAAGTGGCAGACTAAAACAATACATCAATGCATTTGGCGAAGAAGTAATTGCAGACAACAGTGATAAAGCCATTGCCATTGCCTGTGAAAAAACCGGACTCTTTGTAAAAGATTATACTGCTGCTCCTGTATACTTCGGCGATCATAGTAAAGGTGCGCATGAGTGGTTGATTGAATTTCAACAAGCCCCGGCTTCTACTGATCAGTTTGCTTATGAGTTGGATTGTGCATTGAAAACACTTAATAGCGATTATGAAGCCAAGCGATACAAGGATATGGCATTGACACTTCCGCAGGTACATGCAGTACCTGAAGGTTTATTTCATCAATGGCTGAAGAGTAAAGGAAAATTGGGCGGTCAGCATAAAGTGCCGCGCTTGAGTAATGACAGAAAATACATTGATGATATTAAAATGCTGATGCAGCAGTATGGATAACAATCAATCGCCTCAAACAAAGGATACGAGCATCGTATGTAAAAACTGCAGTAATCATTTCAGTGGCAAATACTGTAACCAATGTGGTGAAAAAGTATATAAAGAAACGGATAGAAAAATTGTTCATCTTTTTGAAGAGGCTTTTCATTTTATTACACATTTCGAAGGAACCTTATTTACAACGCTAAAAACCATCTTTAACAGTCCCGGACAACTTTCAACTGACTACTGTAATGGGATCAGAAAAAAATATTTTAAACCATTATCACTCTTCTTATTACTGGTGGTGCTTTACCTCTTATTTCCGCTTGCCAGCGGTTTGAATATGCCATTAAAAAATCACGTAGATCAAAATGACTATGGTGAATTCGCAACTAAAAAGGTAGCATTATATATTCAACAACATCCCGGTACAACTTATACCATGTTGGAAGAAAAGTTTGCAGCAAAAAGTGAAAAATTATCCAAGCTTTTATTACTGATGATTGTTCCCTTTGTAGCATTGATACTTTGGGCATTATCTTTCTTCAAAAGAAAATATTTCTTTGATCAAATGGTACTTTCTGCAGAAATCAATAGTTTCTTTTTAATCGCAAATTTCTTTTTACTACCCTTGGTCATTGCTTTGATTTATTTAATAGCCCGGGTATTTGATTTCTCTGTTGCCTGGGTCACAGACGACAGGTATACATTTATTGGGCAGGCAGCTACCGCTCTTTTTACGGCATTCGCCATGAAAAGATTTTATGGATTCAAGCTTTGGTATCGAATCATCGCATCGCTTATTTTTATTTACTTCCATGGCCTGATCGTCTATACCTTGTATAAATTCACTTTATTTGTGGCAGTATTTTATCAAATACATTAACTATGAAACTACTTGAAGGAAAAGTATCGATCGTTACAGGCGCTGCCCGTGGAATTGGTGCAGCCATTGCATTGAAACTCGCTGAGCATGGCAGTCATATTGCATTTACCTATGTAAGTGATAGCAGCGCCGAAAAAGCAGCTGCATTGGAAGCCGAATTAAAAGCCATGGGGGTAAATGCCAAAGCATGGAAAAGCAATGCGGGTGAATTTGCCGAATGCGAAAGCTTTGTGAATGAAGTCATGAAAGAATTTGGTACTGTAGATGTATGTGTGAACAATGCCGGTATCTCCAAAGACAATCTCTTGCTTCGTATGACCGCAGAACAGTGGGATGATGTAATGGATATCAACCTGAAAAGCGTCTTTAATATGACCAAACAGGTCATTCGCCCAATGATGAAAGCCAAAAGCGGAAGTATCATTAACATGAGCTCCATCATTGGCATCAGAGGGAATGCCGGACAAAGCAGTTACGCAGCCAGTAAAGCCGGTATCATTGGTTTTACTAAGTCTGTAGCACATGAGCTGGGCAGTAGAAATATCCGCTGCAACGCCATTGCACCCGGATTTATCGAAACAGATATGACCCATTACCTGAAAGATGGTGAAGGGGCTGCTGAGTTTTTAAAGAAAATTCCATTGGGCAGGTTTGGAAAAGCAGAAGAAATTGCCAATACCACTTTGTTTTTGGCTAGCGATATGAGCACTTATATGACCGGTCAGGTACTGAGTGCTTGTGGTGGTTTAAACATCTAATTCCATTGATCAATTTTACTTCTAAAGCTGCTATTTATAGAGACTTTTCATCAAAATAGCTTGCTTGTATAATTTCAATTGTCTGATTTTCAGTATATTAGAGAAATTGTTGCGGCTTATTTTTTTGTTAAACAAATGTTTACGCTTGCAATTTGTGTGAACGCCTGTTACATTTGCAACGCTCTATGACTAAGCGAATTATAAATATTTTTCTGATACTTGTTTTGTCGGTACAGATCCTTCCCGTTCAACAAATGGGAAAAATGCTATACTGCAATCAGTTTACAGAAGAAATTCCACATAGCTTAGACCATACCCCCGAGAATGCAAAACAATCGGAATCAAAAAGCGATTTCATTTCTACTCCTGAAGTAGCGATTTGCTATGTAAACGGTTCTTCGAATTTAATACGTCCTATTACATCGGATGTAATTCCACAGAACCATACAAATGAAATCCACGTTCCCCCACCCAATTGCTAATCTTCTCATCTAAGATTAGTAACTTTTACTTCTTCCTTAATTCAAATCATTGCATGAAGAAATATTTAAAGCATGCAGGTGCTGATGTATCTGCATCAATTGTTGTCCTGCTAGTAGCATTACCTCTATGCTTGGGTATTGCACTTGGTTCAGGTGCTCCACTTTTTTCCGGTATCATTGCCGGTGTGGTGGGTGGTATTGTCATTGGTGCACTCAGCGGATCACAACTTAGCGTTAGTGGTCCGGCAGCCGGACTTACTGTTATTGTGGCAACAGCCATCACCAAGCTTCAGGTTTATGAAGCATTTTTATTGGCTGTCGTTATCGGAGGTTTATTACAAGTTATTTTAGGCTTTCTAAAAGCCGGTGTCATTGGTGATTATGTACCCAATGCAGTCATCAAAGGAATGTTGGCAGCCATTGGCTTAATTCTCATCTTGAAACAATTCCCACACCTTATCGGTTACGATACCGATTTTGAAGGAGACGAATCATTTATTCAGTCCAATGATCAGAATACTTTTACGGCGATGTTCGAGGCAATAAAATATATCACACCCACCGCCTTGGTCATTGGTGTATTATCCATTTTACTCATGATATTTTGGGAAAGTAAATTCATCAAAACAAAAAAATCCTTGAAGCTATTTCCCGGCGCATTAATGGTTGTTTTGGTTGGAACCATTGTGAATGAATACTTACGCTTATCCGGCAGTAGTTATGCTTTGGAACAAAAGCACCTCGTTACCTTACCCGTAGCCGAGAGTGCAGGAGCATTTTTTTCATTTTTTACTTTTCCGGATATTCAGTTCTTGAAAAATCCAGATGTATGGATGTCGGGAATTACACTGGCTATAGTAGCAAGCCTAGAAACATTATTAGCGATTGAAGCAGCAGATAAATTGGATCCCTTAAAAAGAGTTACTCCAACAAATAGAGAACTGAAAGCTCAAGGTATAGGCAATATGGTATCCGGAATGATCGGTGGTCTTCCTCTTACTTCTGTTGTAGTAAGAACTTCTGCAAATATTTCCGCAGGTGCTAAATCAAAAATGTCTACCATTTTACATGGATCAATGATGTTACTCTGCGTCATGTTTGTTCCTATGATTCTAAACAAAATTCCTTTATGTTCATTAGCCGCTGTATTGATCTTTACAGGATATAAACTCGCAAAAGTTTCACTCTTCAAAGAGTTTTATGTAAAAGGATGGAATCAGTTTATTCCCTTTGTTGCAACAATCATTGCAATTCTGTTTACCGATCTATTGATTGGTATTCTTGTAGGTATCTGCGTAGCATTATTCTTCCTGATTAGAAGTAATTTCAGATCAGCCGTAATGGTAGTGAATGATGATCATAATTATCTCATTCGTTTCAGAAAAGACGTTTCTTTTCTCAATAAACCCATTGTAAAAAAGAAATTAGAAGAAGTACCCAAAAACTCCTTTGTAATCATTGATGCAGAAAGAGCTGATTTTATCGACAAAGATGTAATTGAGGAAGTCAATAATTTCTTATGTCATGCTCACCTGAAGAAAATCAGGGTTGAGGTGAAAACAGGTCAAAACAAATCCACTAAAAATATTTTTTCCATCCCACAAATCACTGAAGAATGAAAATCTACGAAAAATTACTCTTAGAAAACAAAGCATGGGCTTCCGAAAAAGTACAGGATGACCCTGAATATTTCAGTCGCCTTGCAGACATACAGAAACCCGATTTCTTATGGATCGGATGCAGCGATAGTCGTGTACCTGCCAATGAAATCACTAATACACAACCCGGTGAAATATTTGTACACCGCAATATCGCTAACATGGTTGTGCATACAGATGTAAACCTCTTAAGTGTTCTTGATTATGCAGTCACACATTTGAAGGTAAAACATGTAATCGTTTGCGGACATTATGGTTGCGGTGGTGTGAAAGCAGCCATGACCAATCATGATTATAAGCAGGTATTGAATATGTGGTTACGTAATATTAAAGATGTATACCGTAACCACAGAGATGAACTGAACAATATCGAGGATGAGCAAAAAAAATTCGATCGTTTGGTTGAATTAAATGTTCAGGAACAAGTGCTCCACCTGGCTAAGACTTCGATCATCCAAAGGGCTTGGAAAAATGAGCAGCGACCGCACTTACATGGCTGGGTATATGGTTTGAAAGATGGTGTGATTAAGCCTGTATTTGAAATGCCCGCTAATACCAATATTGATCATTTATATGAATATGATGATCTGTAAATAACACAGGGAACAGCGTTTTCTACACGCTGTTCCCCACTTTTAGTTCTTAAATATGCGTTAAAGACTTTGTTTATCAGGCGTTCAGAGAACAATACGTCTAAAGTTCTGTTGTAGAACGGGCTCATTTATTCATAACTTTCTTTGACAAACAATCATTATGGCCAAAGAGGCAAACAGCTCACCAGCGGGTGCAGCACGGAAATTTTTTGCATTGTTGAATCTGGACAGGAAGGACGTTTCTGCCGTATACGCATTCGCCATCCTTGCCGGACTGGTTCAACTATCCCTTCCCTTGGGAATTCAAACCATTATTAGTTTTGTAATGGCCGGATCTATTTCTACATCTATTGTAGTATTGATTGTTTTAGTAGTAACAGGTGTTTTTCTATATGGTTTGCTGCAGGTTAGACAGATGCAGATCATTGAAAAGATCAAACAGAAAATATTCACCCGCTACTCTTTAGAATTTGCTGATCGTATCCCCAAACTCAATATTGAAAAACTCGACAACTATTATCTGCCTGAACTGGTAAACCGTTTTTTTGATACCATCTCTTTACAAAAAGGTATTGAGAAAATACTATTGGATATACCTACTGCATTGATACAAATTGTTTTTGGTATTGTATTGCTCTCTTTTTATCACCCTGTATTCATTGGCTTTGGTTCTGTATTGTTGCTGTTGTTATATATCATTTTGCGTAACACACTTCCCAACGGGTTCTATGCCAGTATGCAAGCCAGTGATTACAAATACAAGACCGCTTCTTGGTTAGAAGAAATTTCCAGATCCATTAAATCATTTAAATATTCTCGAGGCACATCCCTCAATGTAGAGAAAACAGATATTCTGGTTACGAATTATCTCAATTCAAGAACCACTTATTTCAATATCTTATTGGCGCAATTCTGGAGCCTGATTGGTTTTAAAGTAGTGATTACAGCAGCTATGCTCATTGTAGGCGTTGTATTGCTGGTGGATCAACAGATCAATATCGGACAATTCATTGCAGCAGACATTGTGATCATAACAGTGATGAACTCTATTGAAAAATTAATCGTGAATCTGGACAATGTATATGACTCTTTAACTTCTATTGAGAAAATGGATGCGGTAACCGGTGCAGAAACTGAAAAATCAGGAACTGAACTGATCAGCAAAACCGGCGATGCTATCCGTGTCCGCTTTTCCAATGTGAGTTATCATTATCCCAATGGAGATAATGTTCTACAAAACGTAAGCTTTCTTTTAAACCCGGGAGAGAAATTGTGTATCATGGGAAATTCGGGTTCTGGAAAATCAACTGCCCTCAGATTATTGACCGGTGCTTTCAAAAATTTTGAAGGAAGTGTACTCATCAATGATATTCCCATTGGCAACTATAGCGTTGGCTCATTAAGAGCATCCACCGGTATTTTATTAAGCCAGCAGGACATTTTTCAAGGTACTTTGTGGGAAAATATTACCATGGGCAATAAAGATATTTCTGTTGCAGAGATCACGGATACTTTGAAATTATGTGGACTTACGGATTTTCTGGAATCATTGCCTGATGGACTGGATACTTCTTTGGATCCAACAGGAAAAAGATTACCCATGAAAGTAAGACAGGGTATTTTATTGGCGCGTGCATTGGTTGGACACAGAAAATTGGTGCTATTGGAAGATCCTTTTCATGGTTTGGAAGGGAAAACCAGGCAAGAAGTATTATCATTCTTGAAAAGTGATACAGAATCAACAGTTATCATTACATCTACAGATACTGAAGTAGCTAAGAATTGTGATAAAGTACTTTACCTGAATCGCGGAGTTGCCGAATCATTTGGTAGCTGGGATGCGGTATCTAATCAACTTAATGCATAATCGTATGAGCAAATACCTGACTTGTGAACCTGAAAAAGAACTCGAAAAAAACGAATTGCCTTCATTTCGCAATATCTATCATATCAATCGTACCAGCCGGGTGCGCAAATGGTTATGGGGATCTTTGATCATCATTATTCTGGTCATGTTTCTTCCTTGGACACAAAATATACGTGCTCGAGGATTGATCACAACTCTTAGACAAGAACAAAGACCACAACAATTGAATTCCATTATTGGTGGTCGTGTAGAAAAATGGTTTGTTAAGGAGGGCGACTTTGTTCAAAAAGGAGATACCATTCTGCAGTTAGGTGAGATAAAAGTTGAATATTTTGATCCGGCCTTATTGGAAAGAACCGGATTACAGATTGATGCCAAGCAAAATGCTGCAGAAGGATATCAGAATAAAGCACTTACTGCATCACAGCAGGTGGCTGCTTTAGAAGAAGGTAGAGAACTGAAACTTTCGCAAATAGACATCAAGCTCAAGCAACAACAATTGAAAGTAGAGAGCGACAGCATGGATCTGAATGCGGTACAAAATGAATTAGCCGTTGCTAAAAGACAAATTGATGCAGCAAAAGCCATGTTAGATAGTGGCGTTATTTCATTGGTTGATTTTGAAAGACGAAAAATTACTTTTCAAAATGCTACTGCTAAAAGAATCGGTGCGGAAAATAAATATTTACAATCTAAACAAGAGCTTACAGCACTAAGGATTGAGAAAAATACGGTGATACAAGACTACACAGATAAAATCGCCAAAGCAAAAGGTGACCAGTTCAGCGCACTTTCAGATAAAGCTTCCAGTGATGCAGAAGTAGCAAAACTAAAAAATGCATATTCGAACTATGATATGCGGAATCAATTATACTATGTTACTGCACCCCAAAGCGGACAAATCACGAAAGCAAGAAAAGCAGGTATTGGTGAGATATTGAAGGAAGGAGATATGATTGTTGAAATTGTTCCGGATAATATTCAGTATGCCGTTGAATTGTTTGTAGAGCCAATGGATATGCCGCTTTTATCAAAAGGACAAAAAATACGTTTTGTATTTGATGGTTTCCCTGCCATCGTATTCAGTGGATGGCCCGCCAGTTCTTATGGAACTTTTGGTGGACTGGTGACTGCCATCGAAAACTCAGTGAGTAGTAATGGTAAATTCAGGGTATTGGTAACAGAAGATCCTTCTGATAAAGCATGGCCCAGACTTCTGAGAATAGGTGGAGGTGCCAATGGTATCGCCTTGTTGAAAGATGTATCTGTTGGTTATGAGCTATGGCGAAATATCAATGGATTCCCGCCTGAATATTATCAACCGGCTAGTAGTACCACCATCAAACAGAATAAAGAGTCAGCGAAATAAAGCATGTTCATGAAAGGAATTGTATTCATTTTAGGATTGGTATTCACCCTTCAAAGTGCCGCTCAGGTATTAAACGCTGATGCGTTTATCAAGCTGGTGCGCAATAATCATCCGTTGGCTAAACAGGCGTTGATTGGCATTCGTAAAGCAGAAGCAGATTTATTAAGCGCAAAAGGTGGATTCGATCCTTTAATTGCTATGGATGCCAGCAGAAAAACATTTGATGGTAAAAATTATTATTTCTATACCAATCCTGAAGTCAAAATCCCTACCTGGATTGGAGCCGATATTAAAGCTGGCATTGAAAACAATGGTGGTGATCTTTTAGCGAGAGAAACAACTCCCGGACAAACCAGTTATCTCGGTATTGAAATGCCTGTTGCAAAAGGATTATTACTGGATAAAAGAAGAGCTACGCTACAACAAGCTCGCATTTATCGTGATATGAGTGAGCAGGAACAATTGAACGCCCTGAATAATTTGTTGTTTGATGCTTACCAGATTTATTGGCAATGGGCGGGTTCTTATCAATTATACAATATCTACTCAAAATTTGTAAAGATTGCTCAAGACCGTTTTCGATTGGTAAAAATTGCTTTTGAGAATGGAGACAGGGCTACTATTGATACAATAGAAGCACTCACACAATTACAACAATTTCAATTGGTGCAAAACGAAGCACTACTTCAATTAACGAATACAACACTGGAACTATCGAATTATTTGTGGGATGAACAAGACAGTGTTTATTTATTGCCACCCAGGGTTACACCTGATACTTTACAGTTCATGCAGTATGCACAACTTCCTGCGGAAAATGAAATCTTACAACAGGCTCTTACGATTAACCCATCAATCAGATCCTATGATTTTAAACTGAATGCACTGGAAGTAGACAGAAGACTCAAACAACAAAACCTGTTACCTAGCATCAACCTGAAAGCGAATTTACTCAACAGCGGATACAATGTGTTCAAAGGATGGAATGGCGCACTGTTTCAAAACAATTATGTGTGGGGCGTTGATGTAAAATTCCCACTGTTCCTGAGGGAAGGACGGGGAGACTATAAAAAGTCTGTATTGAAGATCAAAGAAACCAATTATGAACTTTCATTAAAAAGAAGAGAGGTTGAAAATAAAGTAAGGACCTATCTCAATGAAACTATTCAGCTACAACAACAATTATTGATTGCGCAAAGTGCCTATAAAAACTTTCAATCTTTATTGAATGCAGAATACTTCAGATTTCAAAATGGTGAAAGCTCTTTATTCTTAGTCAATACCCGAGAGAATAAAGTGATAGAAACAGCCGAAAAAATGATTTCACTTCGTATTAAATACTTGAAATCTCGTTATGCCATCGACTGGGCTTCGGGTTTGTTACGCTGATTCGAATACAATCTTTTTTCTACAGATATACGCATGCCATAACATAAATGCAGCCACTGTTCGATAAGGTTTCCATGGTTCAGTGATGGATTCTAAATATACCCCATCGGTATCGCTCGTAAGATGCTTTACATGCTTTAAGCTGTTGACCAAGGCAATATCACCAAAAGGGAAAAGATCTACACTGTGCAAACACATCATTAAAAAAACATCTACCGTCCAGTTACCAATACCTTTAATAGCTGTGAGTATTTTTCTAATTTCCTCATCAGTTGAATGGATAAGTTGTTGAACGGTAATGCTTTCTTCAACGAAAGCCTGCGCAAGACATTTTGCGTACTTGGTTTTTTGTCTACTGAAATAACACTGTTTCAATTCTTCATCAGAAAGCAGTAATACTTTTTCAGGAGTGATTTCACCAATGTAAGATTTCAGTTTTACAAAAGCTGCTCTTGCAGAAGCTAGTGACACTTGTTGTTCTAAAATGATATGGATCAAAGTTGCAAAAGAAACTTCCCGACTCCAAAAAGGCGGATATCCATAGTCTTTTAGAATCTGCAATAAATGTGGATCTCTTTCAGACAATCGATCACAAATAACGACAAGATCTTTTTCATTAAATCTTGATACAATTGTCATGATTGTTTTTCCTTGAACTTAGCTATCGCATTTTTACTGTATTCACTCAAGATCAATCGACCGCTGATTTTAGCACGCTCCTTTAATAATTCATCCCAATGATCGGTACCTGCCCAAAATATTTGTTTCATTTCACGCATCGCATCAGAGCTGGAATTGGACAGTGTAGTCGTCATTCTTGTAATAGAATCATCCATTCCTGCCACATCAGCATGCAGTTCAGCAAACAATCCTTTTCTTCTTGCCCAGTCTGCAGGTCTCCACATTGTTGCATCAATAGCCAACTGAGAAAATGCAGAAGTACCAATCTTTCTTTCAACAGCCGGACCCACTACAAACGGACCAATCCCCACCGCCAGTTCACTGAGTTTAACATCAGCACCATCTACTGCAATGGCATAGTCTGCAGCAGCAGCAATACCCACACCTCCTCCAACACATTTACCCTGAATTCTGGCAATGATTAATTGAGGCGCTGTTCGCATCGCATTGATGACCTGTGCGAAACCATTAAAAAATTTAGAACCTGTTACTTCATCTGTAATAGAAGATAACTCATCAAATGAAGCGCCTGAACAGAATACTTTTTCACCGGCAGATCGAAGTACAATTACTTTGGTTTCTGTATTCAATCCTTCACTATGAATAGCTTTTGCCAATGCATCCAGTATTTTTCCGGGCAAAGAGTTTCTTTGTGGATGATAGAATTCAATGGTAGCAATCCCATGCTCACGCTCCACTTTCACATAACCTTCTTTTATTTCTTCAATCATAACAATATTTTTTCGAGTGAATGATTCAAGCTGTTTCAGCCTTAGTTCTTCCTTTCTACCATCGTAAGAATGGTAGCTACTCCGGTGATCTCCCCCATTTCATCCATGATCTCAACCAACCATTTCACAATACCTTTATCAATATCAGTAGGTTCTTTCTTTTCTTGTCTTGTTTTCTCTTTACAAGTAAATCGAACCTGTATCTCTGATCCGGGATATACCGGCTTGGTAAATCTCAACTCATCAATACCATAATTCAGCAATACCGGATTTTTATCATAACTGCTCACAAAAAGTCCGGCAGCGATACTCATGATCAGATAACCATGTGCTACCTGCTTTTCAAACATGGTACCAGAGAAATCAGTATCACGTAAATGTGCATAGAAATGATCTCCACTTAAATCTGCAAACTGATCAATATCTTCTGCAGTAATCAATCTTTTCTCTGTCAATAACTGATCACCGATTTGCAATTCATCAAAATACTTTTTGAAAGGATGTACATCACCGATATTTCCTTTTGCCCCCGGCTGATAAATATTACTGATGGCAGTGATCATATCAGGTGAACCCTGAATAGCCACTCGTTGCATATAATGTTTCACACCACGTATGCCTCCCATTTCTTCACCACCACCGGCTCTACCCGGACCACCATGTACCAACAATGGCAATGGAGACCCGTGTCCGGTACTTTCTTTGGCGCAATCGTTATTCAATACCAATATTCTTCCATGATACATTCCTGCACCCAGCACATATGATTTTGCAATGTTCTTGTCTGCTGTAACGATAGAGCTTACCAAAGATCCTTTACCCATTTTAGCCAGTTGTATGGCGTCTTCTACATGATCATAGGGCATAAGCGTTGACACCGGTCCAAATGCTTCCACCTCGTGTACTTCTTTAGACTGAAACGGATTTTCATTCAACAATAACAACGGACTCATGAATGCTCCTTTCTCTGCATCTGCATCAATGACTTGCACACTATCCAAGGACCCATAAATCAATTGAGAAGAAGCCAATAATTTTTGAACCTGTGCTTTTACTTCTGCTCTTTGTGATTCACCTGCCAGAGATCCCATTCTCACTTTTTCATTCAATGGATTTCCGATCGTTGTTTGCGACAGGTATTTACCTAAAGCAATCTGTACATCTTCTATTTTATCAGCAGGTACAAAAATTCTTCGGATAGCGGTACATTTTTGTCCGCACTTGGTAGTGATTTCTTTTCTTACCTCTTTTAAAAAAATATCCCACTCAGGCATTTCCGGTGTTACATCCTTACCCAACACAATACAATTCAAGGAATCTGCTTCCATGGTGAATGGTACGTTCTGTGAAAGAATAGAGGGTGTTGACTTCAACATCAATCCGGTAGATGCCGAACCTGTAAATGTTACTACATCTTGCGCTGTAACATGCTGCAACATATCACCGGCACTTCCACACACCAGTTGTAAAGCGCCTTGAGGAAGAATGCGGGATGCAATGATTTCACGCACCACCGCTTCTGTAAGAAAAGAAGTAACCGTTGCAGGCTTTACCACTGCAGGTATTCCTGCCAAAAGGTTAACAGCAATTTTTTCAAGCATGCCCCATACCGGAAAGTTGAAAGCATTGATATGAACCGCTACACCTTCCTTGGGTACCAGCAAGTGATGTCCCATAAAAGTATGGGCCTTACCCAATACATGATGTTCACCATCCAGACAATAAGGCTCATCCGGAAATTTTCTTCTGAGTGAAGCATAAGAAAATAAATTACCGATTCCGCCCTCAATATCTACCCAACTATCTGCTTTGGTGGCACCGGTTTGATAACTGATCTGATAAAACTTATCGAGGTGATTACGAAGGTGCAATGCCAAATTTTTAAGCATCAATCCACGCTCATGAAAACTCATTTTTCTAAGCGCCGGATTGCCCGTTGTTCTGGCATATTGTAAAATATCTTTAAAGTCAATTCCTTTGGTAGAAGCAGTAGCAATCTGTTCTCCCGTAACTGCATTAAATAAAGGTTGTCCTTCACCATCTCCGGTAATCCATCTTCCCAGAATAAAATTCTCAAGCTTAGCCATAGCAATCGTTTAGTTTACAAAGCTAACGATTGATCGCTTTGTTTGTTGACCGGTTTAACATATTTAACGTGGCAGCAAACTGAACTGTCGGGCATGATGAGTCACATGCTTATAATGCAATAATATCCATTCTTCAAAATTCAGTGGACCGAATACAGGGTGTATAATTTTTTTATCCGGATAGCGTTCATAAAATGAAAAAAAGTTTTCGATCGCTTCTTTCAAATGCGCTTTTGCTGTGTTGAGATCCGGTTCTCTAACGGGTAATGGCTCTTCAGGGAGTACCGGCGCCTTAGTATTTTCACGAAACTGCTTATCACTCCTTAAAAACTCTTTGTATTTTGGCAAGTGTTCTTCCGGTGTAACCAACGGGAAATGAATCTGATCGGTGGATACTTTGAAAAACCCCGTCACATGTTCTACCATTTGCTGAACATTCATTTTACCCCAAAGTGGCGTTGTATCCGCAGGTAAATGACTGATCCATTCAGGAAATGTAGTTTTAATGAATGAGGCTTTATCCTGGTCCATTTTTTCTGCTAAGGTAATCCTGTAAAAGTTTACAGAAAAGCAATCTTTGTTTTTTATATTGCAATACCAAGATGTTGAACTGCCTAAACTGTAACGCTCCGCTTACTACTACACAAAAATTTTGTGGTGAATGTGGTCAGAAAACTGCATTGAAGCGTGTGAATTTGCATGATGTATTCCATGACGCCATTCACTATTTCACCCATGCCGATAAAGGAATTTTTACCTTATTAAAATCGCTGATCATACAGCCGGGATTGGTTGCCAAAGAATATGTAGAAGGAAAAAGAAAAAAGCATTTTCCTCCTTTGAATTTCTTTTTAATTGTAGCGGCTGTATATATTGTTATGGGAGGTATTACATCAAAATATAGCAATACTACACTTCAAAGAAATACTCGGGAAAACAGTTATACATCTGCTCCGAAAACAAGTATGCCGGATAACTTTCAACAAGCAGAAAGTATCAAACGAATGGAGAAGATGGCGAATATGGGTCGTTTTTTTTCCAAGTACTCCAATTATGTAGCCATGCTTGCTGCCCCGCTGATCAGTTTTTTAATCTGGTTATTGTACCTAAGAGGACGGTATAATTATACTGAGCATCTTGTGGCCAACTTATACCTGATTGGCTTTACCAATTTATTTCGATGTTTAATTGTTGCACCGATAGCGATATTCTTGAGTATAAGATCGGAAAACAGAAATGTACAACTTGCATTTGTACTATTCGAGGTCGTGTACAGAACGCTATTCTATTACCGCTTTATGGGCGAATACAATTGGGCAGGAAAAGCCAAAGCCTTTTTAGTATCAGCAGGTACAGCTATATTCTGGAGTGCGCTGATAGGCACTATATTTTATGTTTATATGCGATGGGGTTGATGGCTTGCACCTAAACAATCGGTAATAACACACTGAATGTAGTACCCTTATCAGGTTCCGACTCAATATTGAGAGATCCATTCAATTTAATGATCAGGTGCTTTACCAGCATCAAGCCAAAACCATATCCTTTTTCGCCGGAAGTACCTTGTGTTGATTTCTGTTCCCCATACATGATCTGGTGAATGGTGTCTTGGTCCATTCCGGATCCAGTATCGCTAACTTTGATCGATAATTGCTTGGTTCTTGTAATGATGATGGATAATTCTACGGTTACCTGACCATTTAGTGGCGTGAATTTGATCGCATTCGAAATTAAGTTACCCGTAATCTGTAATAACTTATTTTTCGAAAACGATATATCTCCTGTTTTGCTGTCTGTAAGTACCTTGAAATTGATTTTTTTATTAGCAGCTTGTGGCGAAAATAATTTTTCGATTTTTTCCTTAAAAATCATCAGGTTATATTCATTGTTACCTACTTCATGTGAAGGATTATCTACTTTCTTTTCCAAACTCAAGATCTCATCCGCCAGTTCCAATAAAGAATGTCCCCCCTTTTGTATCATAGATACCAATTGCAACACTTCTTCCAATTTATTATCATTGCCTTGTTCACTAATGATTTGCGCCAAACCTACAATACCGGATAGAGGCCCCCTGATATCATGTGCCACTTTTTTCTGAGTTTCTTTGACTTCATTTACACGATTCTTCAACCCTTTAATCACACGAATCACCATCAGTCGGTTGACGATTTCATCGGCAATGATCTTCAACATTTCAACTTTCTCCGGGCTGATTTCTTTGCCAATAGTGTCCATTACACATAAAGCCCCTAGTTGAATCCCATCATTGGTTTGCAATGGTACTCCAAAATAATAGCGGAGGCTGGGATCGTCTTTCACATAAAACTTATCCTTGAAACGGTCATCTACAGAAAGGTCTTTTACTTCAAAGAATTGCTCGGATACAATCGTGTATTGACACACAGAGTCTTCTCTGGGCATTTGTTCCAGATCCAATCCGAAATTGCTAACAGTCCATTGTGTAAATGAATCAATCATATTCACCAATGAAATATTAGTACCGGCTACTTTAGCAGCGAGTTTGGCTAAGTCTTTAAAATTTTCTTGTAAGGATGAATAGTCAAGATCGAACTCAGATAATTCGATTATACGTTGCATTTCATTTTCCGGTAATGGGGCTGCCATTTAGATAGTTTTTGAAGTATAAAGATATTAACAGGAATGGAGATAACCATTATCTGAATACCAATTCATGGTTATGCGACACATTTGTCGTAAAAACTACTACAACATTTATACCTTCACTTGGTTCGGATATCTCAGTTCATGAATTGTTTTATCTTTAAAATGTAACTGAAGACATGAAAAAAAATAGCCTTTTTACAATGTTGCTACTGGGTTGTATCGCGCTGATGGTTACTGCCTTTACTGAAAAAAGTCAGGTTCAACAACCATTAAAAGGTGCCTGGCAACAGGTCAATGGCTATGAACAAACTACACTCATTATTACCGACCACATCTTTTCTTCCGCTACCTATAACTTACGTGAAAAAAAATTCATCAGTTCTTATGGGGGAAAATATAGTATAGTACAAAATAAGCTCACCATTGCTATCGAATGGAATAACCTCGACTCATCAGCAGTGGGTACCCAAAAAATTACGAATTTCCAGATCAAGAATGACCAACTCAGGATGGAAGGAAGTACCGGTAGCTGGAAACGCTTAGATGACGGTATCCCCGGCGCATTAGCCGGTGACTGGATCATAACAGGTAGCTATACAAATGGTCAGGTGTCGAAAAGAAGAAGTCCGTTTTATCCAAGAAGAACCATGAAAGTATTATCAGGCAAACATTTTCAATGGATCGCTTATAATGTGGTCACCAAACAATTTTTTGATACCGGCGGCGGCACCTACAGTACCGAGAATGGAAAGTATACAGAAACCATTCACTTTTTTACTAAAACGGCTGCAAGTGTCGGGAAAGTCTTAGCATTTGACTATTCATTTGTACATGGCGACTGGAGACATCAAGGTCTTACATCAACAGGAGGGGTGATGGATGAATGCTGGTCAAGAAGAGAAATTGTAGAGAACCCCGCGCAATAAGAAAACATTAATATATTTTTTGATGCAAGAACAATACCTGATTCAGAAAACAGTAATATTCGTCAAAGAGACTTTACAAAACAGCGAAAGTGGACATAACTGGTTTCATATTGAACGTGTTTGGAAGAATGCGAGACATATAGGTGAATCAGAACATGTAAATATGCTGGTTGTTCAACTGGCAGCACTTCTCCACGATATCGCCGATTCAAAATTTCATGATGGAGATGAAACCGTCGGACCTAAAATGGCAAGAAACTTTTTAGCAGCAGAAAAAGTTGATGAGTCCATTATTGATCATGTTGTGAAGATCATGGAAAATATGTCGTTCCGATCAGGGTATGATCAGCCGTCTTTCCAATCTATTGAACTACAGGTGGTACAAGATGCAGACCGACTAGATGCCATTGGGGCCATCGGTATCGCAAGGGCCTTTCATTTTGGTGGCTATAAAAATCGAGAAATGTATGACCCCGCTATACCGCCTGATTTGAATATGACCAAAGAAACTTATAAGAAAAGTACAGCACCTACCATCAATCATTTTTATGAAAAATTATTATTGTTAAAAGATAAAATGAATACTACTGCCGGAAAGAAGATGGCTGAAGATCGACATGTTTTTATGGAAAAATACCTGCAACAATTTTATACGGAATGGAATGGAGAAGCTTAATCTTAGTACTATGTATATAAAGAAAGTATGCTTGTTGGGTTTATTGATTGTATCGGCTTGTTCTACACCCAAGTATTTCCGAAAGCTTGATAAAGAAGAAAAGAAGGCCGTGAAAACAGCCAAGCAATGGGTGGATGCATCTCCCAAACAAACACATGTGCTGATCATGACTAGCAAGGGTAATTTGGTGGTGAAATTGTATGATGAAACACCTTTACACAGAGATAATTTTATCAGCAAGGTAAAAGCAGGTTTTTATGATAGTCTGTTATTTCATCGTGTCATCAATCGATTCATGATACAAGGAGGTGATCCGGAAAGTAAGTATGCTACGGCTGACAAAAGAATTGGAAGCGGATCTGCACCGGGAGATCGTATCCCTGCAGAATTCCGAACGGCACAAAATATATTCCATAAAAGAGGAGCATTAGCGGCTGCGAGAACCGATAATCCGGAAAAAGCCAGTAGCAATTGTCAGTTTTATATTGTACAAAGACCTGTTTGGCGAAAATCAGAATTAGACAGTACCATTCGTGCGCGTAACCTGACACTCAACGATCACCAAAAAAATCTATACACCACCGAAGGAGGTACGCCACACCTCGATGGTGGCTATACTGTTTTTGGGGAACTCATAACAGGATTTCATGTATTGGATTCGATTGCAACTACACCTACTAAAAGTGATAGACCCATTACTGATATTCGAATGCGTATGTTCTTATTGAACACCCCTAAAAAGAAATAGCAGCTGTTGGCTGCTATTTCTTTTTAGGAGACTTTTATTTTGATCCAAAGAGTTGTTGGTATAAAGTCAATTCTGTAGCAGTAGGCGAATACGCTTTTTTAACGCGACTCATTTTATTACGTTGTGTAAAATAAAAATCTCCAATATCATTAGGATTGGTGACCAAAATAATGATATCGGGTTCTGCATATTTTGCACGTTCTGAAACCAAGCTTACCTGATCATCAATGGTATATCCAATCACACCGGCATTGATGATCTCTGCATCAGGGAAACGTTGTTGCAATAAAGTGGTAAAAATTTGACTGTTATCCAAAAAAGGGGAATAGAGCTGAGAATCACCCAATAATAAAATGCGTTGTTTTGATTTAGGGAAACTAAGATCTGTATTCATCCTAAATCCTTGTTTGTTGGTGATCAGTTGATAGGGAAGATTCTTACCTCCATCCAATGCCACATCCTGATTAGGGTCCAAATCTCCGAATACCGAAGATCTTTCTGTTTCAGTAAAAGTTTTCGTTGAACGATGTGAGCTATACTTAGTGATAATAGGCTGATAAAGATCAGCAACGATTTTAGATCCATTTACAGACCAATGACCATCCAGCGGCATTTGCGTAATTTTTTGTACGGCAAAAGCAGTCAACGGATTCATACAGTCATATACATCCAACCCTATTTTCTTACTGATAGATTGAATCAATGGTATCCCCTTTCTTCCGCTTATCGTGATCGCATCTCCCACTTCCGGAGAAAGAATAGTGACAATCAGTTTTGCGCCTAACTCATCGGATACTTTCTTGAGATCTGCCAGCGATTGTTCATAACGTTCAACACAGGTATTATAAACAGCAATACCTGTATCGCCTGCATTCAAAATAGCAGGTGTTTCGGGTACCTGAGGATACTGACTGAGGTATTGCTCTCTTTGTTCATCTTTTGTTTCACTTACCACCGGATCCGTAATCACCTCACCTTTATTTTTTCCATCCTTACAGGAGAACAACACAAATAGAATCGCAAAAACAAATAATTGCTTCTTGAGCATGTGAAATTTAAAATCTGAAATAATAATATTCTTGCAAAGATAATTTCTTATGATACAGAATTACAATCAAAGCAAATGCCCCATACATCGTGTATCTGATCCATTTGTTATTTGAAATATCTAATGGATGTTGCCTGAAACGCTGCATCCATTCCATCAACAATAAAAGTAAACACCAATGTATATGTGCATATAAAAAAGTGGGTGGCCAACTGAAAGAATGATTACTGATGAGGCTATTCCAATACTCCTTTGCTTTTCCCAGGTTTTCTGCTTTGAATAAAATACGACTGAACGTAATCAAATGAAAAGTTAGTAGGATTTTACCCAAAGTTGACAATGAAGGTAACCATCGATCTTTATCAGGTGCTAGATCATCATGCTTGATTTGATTACGCAGTAAGTAAATAACATAATACAGCCCATTTAACAGACCCCACAATACAAAATTGATGCTGGAACCATGCCATAAACCACTGAATAGAAAAATAAACAGGATCACTGGTATTAAACCTATTTTTCCCAGCGAACGACCACCCAGTGGTTTATACAAATAATCAGTTAGCCATCTGGTAAGTGAAGTATGCCATCTCCTCCAAAACTCAGCCGGATTTCTACTCAAAAAAGGTGATTTGAAATTTTGAAACAAATCAATACTGAAAAACTTAGCTACCCCACGAGCAATATCAGAATAAGCAGAGAAGTCTGCATAAATTTGAAAACTGAATAACACAATACCCAAATACAAGGAGAAGCTATTCAAACTGTCGGCTCTGGCAAAACAATAATCAACCGAAATACTAATATTATCTGCAACCACCATTTTCTTGAATAAACCCCAGATAATTTTTTGTACAGCAGGTTCTATATTCGATGGATCAAATACTCTTTGTTGTTTAAACTGTCGCAAATGCTTGGTAGCCGCGGGGATAGGTCCTGCTAAAAGCTGAGGAAAGAAACTGATATAAGCGCCTAAGCAAACCAAGTCTTTCTCCGGTTCAATTTTCTTCCGATACACATCAGTTACATAACCAATCGTACTGAACGTATAAAAACTCAAACCAACAGGTACTAAAAATTTCAAATTGTCAAAACGAGCACCCATTCCATTCACAATGTCAATACCAAAATTGGTATACTTTAAAATCACCAAACAAGAAGAAAGTAAAACAATGGATAGTATTAATACCGGCTTTTTGAAGGAGTTTATTTTACCAATCCATAAACCGGAAACAAAAGCAACGAGAATGAGTCCGGCGAGATAAAAAACAAAACTATAATGTAGTTGACTGTAAAAATAAAAACTGGCAATCAGTATCAGGATATTCTGCAGGCGCACCGATTTATAACAACACCAATATAATAACAATACAGTGCTACAGAACCAAAAGAATTCCCACGTATTAAATTGCATTGACGGCTATTCGATCAGGAAATGGATATAACCAAATATACTTTTTTTGACTTACCCTTCCACTTAGAATTTTTCTAATAAGAGCCGGATCTTTTCCTGTGTATCTATATCTCAATGACTGCATTCAATCCTGCTTATGCTAAGAATGCTTTGTCTCAAGATGAATTCGGTTCTAGGGAGAAGGTAAAAAAGAAGATCCGGATAGTATTTATCCGGATCATTGAACATTCCTCTGATTGGAATGCAGGATCTTGGCTTCATAGGACCAATCAGATGGCTTGCTTAACCCGGGGCTGTTACCGAATCACACCCCCCGATATGATCAGTAACAGTCCCACCAGGTATATCGATAAAGGTTTTCACCTGATTATCAATAAGTTAGAAGAGATTTCAGTTTTGGTATATTAACAGATGAGTGTTAATTTTAAACTGTTAACTGTCGAAAGTTTAATAACCCCTTTCTTACTTGATACCAAAATTATGGTTGTCTGCTATACCAGTCAACTGCGAAAATTCGCAGGTACAGGTAAGAAGTGATACGTAAAGTATTTGCAGACATGGAACCAATAGATCTAGGTAAGTATACGCGCTCGTTCGTTACTGATACCCCGGCTGATCTTCACTCAGAAGAATTCAGGTATTTCAATGAAACCATCCCAAAATTTCCTGAAGAAGGTATTTATATCTACTCCTTTGTAAAAGGCAGAATGATCTATGCACATGGCTGGGAAGAAGTGCTGGGATACCGTGATGATGAAATTACGATGCTAAAAATTGTAAGCATGACCGCGCCTGATTACGCACCTTTTGTTGATGAATTGAATGATAAGGCGCTTATGTTCATTCATAAAACATCCAGTGATCTGGATAAATACAGTTTCTTGATTGAATCAAAAAAACTTCACAAGAATGGTTCTGAAGTTCCGATTGTTGCCAGAGTCGGTGTATTCGAACATGAAAATGGAAAATTAAAATCCATTATTGGGCGTTTTCAAGTCAATAGAAACCTGACTTTTGGAAGAGTAATGCGCTATGCAGCATTCGGTCCCGATAAGGTTGAATTTGAAGAAGAACTGAATAAAACATTATTCTATAAATATGCTATTTCCAATAAAGAAAGAGAAGCATTAGCGATGGTTGCTAAAGGATATTCACTCAAAGAAATCGCAAATTTTTTCAACGTTTCTCAATCTGCTATTGAAAAAAGAATCATTCCATTGTATAAGCGATTTGATGTAAAAAGCTTAACACATTTGGTCAGCTTTGCTTACGAAAATCATATCCTTCCTTAAAAGATCAGGATCTACTAAGATGTATATGGGTGATATTCTCAGTAAGTATTCCTAACTGATGAAGCATTGTTTTCCAGGTTGACTCTAATTTCATTACACCTACAGAAGAAACATCACCCAATACCCAGATCACGTTTGATTGTTTCAGGGCATTAATATTCTCCGATGCAAAATTACCTGATTGCAAATGCTGGAGAAAGATTACAGGTGATATCAATTCTGCAGCACCGAATAAGCCTGTATTGATATCATCAATCACCAAGCAATGGGCTTTACGCCAACCCCATATATTTCCCGGCACTTGTGGCTCTGTGGGGTTAGACTCTACAAAGGCACTGAATAGTTTAATAGCAGTTGTGTATTTACAAGCCTCCTGCTGTATAGACAATTCATTGGCCATGGCTACAGCCAAAGATGTTTTTCCCGATTTATACTCGCCAGAAATCAACAAGTGTTTTCCTGATTTTTTCTGAGCGAGAAATGTCAAGACTTTTTCCTTGTCCGCCTCTTCCATCTTCCATTTCCACTGACTTAACCTGAACTGGATAGGGTATTCAGCTGCTTGTTGAAACATTTTGGTATGGTACCATTTTTTTGAAGCGGGATAAAGTATTAAACAAAGCATCAATAAGATGATAGCCAATATCCAAGGTCCGCCCAAAGCAATGGCGGCGAACAATGCACCAAAAATGAAAAATCCAAGATCCGTAGCGGTATCGTGAATGATATTTTTCCAATCCGGTTCAAATAATGCAGCTTCTTTTTTTTGTTGTTTTAATGGCTTTCTAACATTGATGTATTCAAAAATGGTCCAGATCAATGAAACGATGAGTGCAGATAACCAGGTAGCATTATCCAGGTTAAAACAATAGTAGAGTAACAGATAAATAAGATGCGTAGGAATATAACCTAACATGCAATGTCCGCATTGATTGGCCAGCCAGCCATAACTCAGGGTAATACCTCTTTGTGAGTCTTTACCAATCAGGTCATATCTAAGTTGCGCCTTGACTGTTGTAGCGGATAAACGGAATGGCATAGGTTGCGTTTATTACATAAATATAGCCACAGATATATAAGAATGAGACATCAAATCTCTGCTCCTATACCTGTGGCTAGTATATGTGTAGGTAACCGAACTATTCTTCTTCTTTATGAAGCGGGTTACGGCGTGTGGGAATAATCATTTTTTCATCTTCACTCAAGAATACCCAGAACTCATATAAGGCAAAAATATCACCCGGAGTTTTGCTGTCGCCATTCTCACTTCTGCGCTCATAAGCACCCAATAATTCGCCATGATGTTTCAGCTCTAACAGTTTTTTTTCGTGGCCTAGTTCTTTAAAACTTTCAATGGTCATACCTTGTTGATTTTGTGCAAATATAGGGTTATCTATTCTTTAGAACCTCCTAAATAATATTGCCTTTGCTCGGGAACTTCAGCAAGTATGATAGCTTCTCTGGGGTTTACCAGTATCTGTTTAACAACCATTTTATCGGACAAAGCTTTACCCTTATTAACCAGCTTCCATTCACCCGGGATTTGAATTGTTTGTGATTGACTTGTACCGTTAAAAATTATTAAACAGTTTGACCAAGTTTCTTTTTTTGTCTCTTTAAAAAACGACATATCTAATTTATACGCGATCACTCCTTCTACTTGTGTATCTAAAAATCTAATATTATTATTAACAGAACGGCTGCTGGTTAATCTAAATGCGCCATGTTCCTTACGCATTTTAATTAATGAGGCAACTGTTTGATACAGCGCTAAATTTTTAGTTTTCAATCCCCATCGTATCGCATTCACACTATCGCCTTTATTATAAGAATTCTCTTCACCAAACTTAGAACGTAAAAATTCTGAACCAGCATGCAAAAAAGGTATACCCTGTGAGGTTAGTACAATGGTCAATGCGAGCTCATGCATCTTTTTTCTTTCTTCCTCAGAAGCATCTGGAACAGATAAGGCAATTTTATCCCACAGAATATTGTTATCATGACATTCTGCATACGTAATCACATTTGCCGGACTGCTTGCATAAGGCTCTTTAGAATAATTCACCTTACTCATATCAATTTGCAGATGCGGTAAGGAAGCCACGATTCCAAATTTCACTGATTCTGTATTGGCTGTCTTACCGGTGGCAAAACCTCTGTCTTTTATATCAAATACACTTCCTTTGATACCATCACGTATATCATCACTGAACACCGCAATACCCTTTAGTAAATGTGCATTTTTCTTAACAGCTCTTTTTTCTTCCGGATAAGGTGATGCCCCGGCAGTCCACCCTTCCCCATACAACAATATATCCGGCTTGATTTTATGCAGTGTATCTGAAATCAGGTTCATGGTTTGAATATCATGTACACCCATCAAATCAAAACGAAAACCATCGATATGGTATTCTTTTACCCAATACAGTACGCTCTCCAACATAAATTTTCGCATCATGGCTCTTTCACTGGCTGTTTCATTACCACAAGCAGTTGCATCTGAAAAACTACCATCGGGTTTTTGTCGGTAATAATATCCAGGTACCAGTTGATTGAAATTGGATGTCTCCGTTAATGCAGTATGATTGTACACCACATCCATCACCACACGCAATCCATTCTGATGAAAAGCCTGTATCATTTGTTTCAACTCACGGATACGTGTTCCCCCATCCGATGCATCGGTACTGTAAGAGCCTTCCGGTACATTATAATTCACCGGATCATAACCCCAGTTGTACTGTCCTGTTTTGGTTTCATCAACAGAGTTGTAATCATAGAAGGGTAACAAATGCACATGTGTTACCCCCAATTCTTTGATATGATCCAGTCCGGTTGACAAGCCTGCTTTATTCTTGGTTCCGGTTTCTGCTAATCCGAGAAATTTCCCTTTGTGTTGAGCACCGGATTCTTCATCAATAGTAGCATCACGAATATGCAATTCATAAATGATGGCATCCGTAGGTAAATTTTGATCTGAGAAATTAGGGCTATGATCATTTTCCCAACCTACAGGATTCGTTTCTTTCAAGTCAATCACTTGTGCTCTTTGTCCATTAATACCTGTTGCTTTCGCATACGGATCTGTCACTTCATTACTCCATTGATCATTGATCTTTGCACGAACCGTATAAAACATTCCTTTCAAATCACGGTTTACTACTGCTACCCAAGTACCGGATTCACGCTTCTGCATTTGGATGGTTTCTTTTGCTACACCCCCGGTCCCGGTTGTATACAATTTCAATTCCATAGCGGATGCAGGTGGACTCCAAATACGAAATACAGAAGATGTTGACGTATAGGTTAGTCCCAAATCATCCCCCTTATAAGTAGGGTATACGTCGAACTTATACTGTGCATCCACTGCTGATGAAAAAGCAAACCATGCCATAAGCATCCATAATTGTTTCATGATCTTCGATTGTATATCAATTTACATGTTTAGCAGCAAAAAAAGAGTTAACGAATACTTTCATTTCCTAACCTGTCTACAGCAGTGACAATAATATTTGAAACAATCAGTTTTTCATTCCCAGAACCGTTAGCCAATCGCTCCAATACAACAGACCGATCTTTTCTATTGAGTATCTGATATCTTTTTTGATTGCCATATTGATAGTACAGCACCCACCTGAAAACAGTTGCTTCATCCGGATGTGTCCAGCTTACAGTAACCTTATCTGCTTGTGTTGCTGTAGAAACAGTTGGTGCAGCAGGAGCTTGATTACCCAACCATGGACTTTCAGGTACCAGTGCTTGCTTTTTATAAGGACCTTCTATCAAGGCTTTGGCCATGGGTGGATTTTTAGATACAGAAAAAATATTCCAGTGAATCACTCCCTTGCTTTTCGGAAGCATACCTCTGGAGATCATGATCTGACTCATGATCTCATTTACATTTTTTGCACTGGTGTCTCTGCCCACACTGATACCCGGCCATAAGTGACGCTGCATGGTATTCTCTCCCTGCCACCATCCCAATAATACCGGATAACTTTGTGGCATTCTGTTAATGGGCCAGTACAATTGCGGAGCGAAATAATCGATCCATCCTTTATTCAGCCAAAGTTTGGCATCTGCATACAACTGATCATATTGATCAAAGCCTTCAATAGAAGCCGGATAACCCGGGCGCCAGATACCAAACGGACTCAGCCCAAACTTTACATGTTTTTTCTCTGCCTTGATTTCTTTGTACAGTCTTTCAATCAAAGTATTCACCGCATCTCTGCGCCAGTCGCCACGCGATAATTGTCCACCTGCCGCTTTATAAGCTGACCAGCTTTCATCATCCGGAAAATCATCTGTTCCATTGTAAGAAGGATAAGGATAGAAATAGTCATCAAAATGAATGCCGTCGATATCATAGCGCTTTACCAGGTCTTTGACTACTGCAGAAGTGAGGTCTTGTGTGGCTTTACGTGCTGGATCCATCCACCAATAACCTTCTTTTAGTTTCATTACCAGATCTGGTCGCTTTTTTACGATTGATTGTTCACTGATTTCTTTTCCATCTTTATGATGTGCGCGATAAGGATTTAACCACACATGCAATTCCATTCCTCTGTCATGAGCAGCTTCTGTCCAGAATGTAAGCGGATCATAAAATGGATCCGGCGCTTTTCCTTGTTGTCCGGTGAGATAATATGACCAGGGTTCCAACTCACTACTATACAATGCATCCGCTTGAGGTCTTACCTGAAAGACTACCGCATTGAAATGATGCGCCTTCAAAAAGTCTAGCTGCTCAATGGCTTCACGTTGTTGTTCTGCAACACTTAATCCGGGTTTAGAGGGCCAGTTGATATTGGCTACTGTTGCAATCCATGCCGCTCTGAATTCTCTATCCGCTTTGAAGGATTCATTTACGGGGTGGGATACTGATTGATTTTTTTGTGAGACTTTGCAGTGTTGAAATACAATACTGCTAAAGATGAGGAATCCATACAAAATGATCTTCTTGGCCATGTATTTCTGTTTTAAGGAAGATAAAACTACTGGAATAGCTTAGTTTTTCTACCTTCCTGCTTTTATATTTTCAAAAATGTCATTACCCGGCAACAAAAAGAAAGTAGATGTCATTGATAAGGTACTGGAAGCCTGTTACCATTATAATAAAGATGCCTTGTTTGTGATGAGCCTAATGCATCAGTATGAAGAAAGAGGCAGCTTAAGCAAAAAACAGTTAGAGGGCTTGGTAGCAAAAGCACGCAAAGTGCCGGATATGCCTGTAGGTTGGTTGGCTGCAGTTGAAGCTATTATTCTTAAAATGCCTACACGTGATAAAACACCGATAGACCGCAATAAGCCAACAGCAACCGATTCATATGAAAAATGGATCGATCAATGTAAAGCCATCCTTGAAAAATATCCCGGTCACAAAAGAGTGTTGTATTTTGATGCTTTACTACAACAACGAAACCCTTTTTCAGCTGTTGAACAGCAAGAGCTGGAAAAATTTTATCGGCTATTGATTGAGGGTAAAAAATGAAGCGTGACAAATATCACGCTCCCATTATTTTATCCTTATAAATTTGCAGATTGTCTAAATTGCGTGAGTGATCCCTATTGAAATCATACGAAAGCACTTCCCTTTTTTTGAAAAAGAATTACAGGATCAGATCGCTGATGCCGGTGAAGTTCGTGAATTTGAACCAGGGGAGATTTTAATGAAAACCGGACAGAACATCCGATCTACCATGCTCGTAATATCCGGATTGATCAAAATATTCAGGGAAGATGAAGAGGGTAATGAATTCTTTATGTATTACCTGCAACCCGGACAAGCATGTGCGCTTTCTATGGTTTGTGCTATTAAGCAAGAGACCAGTCAGATCATGGCAAAAACTTCTGCCAAAACAGAAGTCATCACTATTCCACTCAATTATATGGATCAATGGATGGCGGGTTATAAAAGTTGGTATCACTTTGTAGTGAGCAGTTACAGAGACCGTTTTGAAGATATGTTGCAAACGATTGATCATATTGCTTTTCGTAATATGGATGAACGTTTGGTCTTTTATTTACAACAACATCAGAATACCCTTAAATCGAATATTGTATCCATTAGCTTTACAGAAATAGCGCAGGAGTTGAATTCTTCAAGGGAAGTCATTTCAAGATTGATGAAAAAGCTGGCTGAAAAAGGAATGATCAAACAACACAAATCACATATCGAAATCATTAACCTGCAAAAATTATTATCGTGATATAAATCACGAAAGATTCAGAAATCAAGTCTGAGTTTTGCGGTCAAATTATTTGAAATGGAAATGGCAGGTTATATCGCATCACTCGTTATTGGTATCTCACTGGGATTGATTGGTGGTGGTGGATCTATTCTCACGGTTCCGGTACTCGTATATCTTTTTGGCGTAGAGCCCGTTTTAGCAACAGCCTATTCACTGTTTATTGTTGGGGCTTCCAGTTTGGTGGGAGCAATCCCTAAATACAAACAAGGACTGGTGAACATCAAAACAGCGATTATTTTTGGAGTACCCTCTATTGCCGCTGTTTTTGCTACCAGAAAGTTCATTGTACCCTTAATTCCTGCTGAAGTGTTTCAAATCGGGGACTTTGTCATCACAAAGTCGATTTTGATGATGCTACTCTTTGCAGTGCTGATGGTGTTTGCTTCTGTGTCAATGATTCGTGAAAAAAACAAAAACGGTACTAAGGAGCCGGAGGAACAAAAATTCAATTACCCTATTATTCTTTTAGAAGGTGCTGTTGTAGGTATTTTAACCGGTTTGGTAGGGGCCGGTGGTGGATTTCTGATAATCCCCGCATTGGTTCTTTTGAGTAAATTACCCATGAAACAGGCGGTAGGTACTTCACTTTTAATTATTGCAGCTAAATCATTGATAGGATTTACAGGAGATATTAGTAACTATACAATGAACTGGCGCTTGCTGGGTATTGTTTCAGCTTTAGCGATTGCAGGTATTTTCATAGGTAATCAGCTGAGTAAAAAAATAGACGGTCATAAACTCAAAAAAGGCTTTGGTTGGTTTGTATTAATCATGGGTATTTATATCATCGCCAAAGAACTTTTACTGCCCGGTAGTGGTGGTCATTAATCTAGTCTCTTATACCCCCCAATAAAGAAAGGTCTGCAGCAATGCGGGCCTTTCGCCTTTTATGACAAAGAACAGCTTGAAATGTGACGAATGTCACGTTTTTCTCCAGTATTCATTTGCAGTTTTACATAATGATAGCAAGACTTTCAAGAAAAATGTTAAAGCCAACGCAACGTGATAACGGTCACGATAAAAGAGCACGGCAGTTTTGACATTTGCCATATCAAATCAAAAAAAGAATACCATGATAGTAGAACAAATTTATACCGGCTGTTTAGCACAAGGCGCTTATTATATTGAAAGTAATGGCGAGGCAGTTGTGATTGATCCATTAAGGGAAGTAGCTCCTTATATTCAAAAAGCAGAGCGCAATGGTGCGAAGATCAAATATGTTTTAGAAACGCATTTCCATGCCGATTTTGTTTCAGGTCATATTGACCTCGCAAAGAAAACAGGTGCCAAGATTGTTTACGGACCAAATGCACAACCTGATTTTGATTTTTACTCCGCCGAAGATGGTGAAGAATTAAAAGTAGGTAATGCTACCATCAAAGTATTGCATACACCCGGTCATACCATGGAAAGTACCTGCTACTTATTAAAAGACGAGACAGGAAAAGAAGTGGGCTTATTCAGTGGTGATACTTTATTCATCGGAGATGTTGGTCGTCCTGATCTGGCTCAAAAAGTAAAAGCTGACCTCACACAGGAAATGTTAGCGGGTTATCTGTTTGATTCATTGCGCAATAAGATCATGCCTTTGTCTGATGATATCATCGTATATCCGGCTCATGGTGCCGGTAGTGCTTGTGGTAAGAATATGAGTAAAGAAACCACAGATACTTTAGGCCATCAAAAACAAAGCAACTATGCATTACGCGCTGATATGACCAAAGAAGAGTTCATCAAAGAAGTCATTACCGGATTGGTAGCACCGCCTGCCTATTTCCCTTTGAATGTAATGATGAATATCCATGGATATGACAGCATTGATACGGTATTGGAAAGAGGTCAGCATGCATTGAGTCCCGAAGCTTTTGAAGCAGCTGCCAATGAAACAGGTGCATTGATACTTGATACCCGTGATCCACAAACATTTGCAGCAGGTTTTGTACCCAATGCGATCAACATTGGTATTGATGGAAATTTTGCTCCTTGGGTAGGTGCTATGGTGCCTGATATCAAGCAAGAGATCTTATTGATCACTGATGAAGGAAGAGAGCAGGAAGTCGTTACACGATTAGCAAGAGTAGGTTATGATTTTACCATCGGATACCTGAAAGGCGGTTTTGAAGCATGGAGAGCATCCGGCAAGGAAATAGATCAAATTCGTTCGATCTCAGCTGATGAACTTGCAACGATCGTATCGAATGAACAAGTAACTATACTTGACGTTCGTAAAAAAAGTGAATACCTCAGTGAACATGTACTCAATGCCGAAAACGCTCCGCTTGATTTTATCAATGACAGCATGAGTTTGATCGACAAGAATAAAACCTATTATATACACTGTGCAGGCGGCTATCGTTCCATGATCTTCAATTCCATTTTACGTGCCAGAGGATTTGACAATCTGATTGATGTAAAAGGTGGTTTCAAAGCCATTAAGGAAACAGGAAAGTTTCATGTGAGCGATTATGTATGTCCAACAACCTTATTATAATGATGAAAACAATACAAGAACTAATCAACGATAAAAATACGGTTATCATTGATGTAAGAACGGCAGGTGAATATGGGGTTTCACATTATCCGGGAGCGATCAATATTCCTTTGGATGAATTACCCAAACATCTCAATCAATTGAAAGCAGAGAATAAGCCTATTCTTTTATACTGCAGAAGTGGTAACAGAAGTGGCATTGGTATGAATTTCTTACTCCAACAGGGGTTCCAAGAAGTGTACAATGGGGGCGGATTGAATGACATGTTATTCTATCAAAATAAATAAATATGCTAACAATATTTAAAAAGTTACTTCCCACACCCATAGATTTCAAGCAAATATTGGTTAACGGAGGTTTGCTAATTGATGTGAGAACAAAAAGTGAGTTTGCGAAAGGACACATTAAAGAGTCTATCAATATTCCTTTAGATATACTCCCCGAAAAGATCTCTAAGTTGCAAAAGATAAAAAAACCGGTCATTACCGTTTGCAAAAGTGGAAATAGAAGTAGCGTCGCTAAAAGTATATTGAAAAGCGCTGGTATAGAGGCTTATAATGCAGGTGCATGGAAAAGTCTAGAACAGAAAATAAAATAAAGATGAAAGTATTAATAAGCAACTGGCATATCATGCGCATCATACGTTTAATCTTAGCACTTGCTATTATAGTACAGTCTTGGTATATGAAAGATACCACCACTGCTGTACTCGGTATACTATTACTGGCCAGCGCTATTTTTAATATGGGTTGTTGTGGGCCTGCCGGTTGCTCTACTTCATTTAGTTCATCAAAAAAACCTCAGGAGAAGAATACAGGATATGAAGAAGTGGTATAAACAAAACAGTTTAATCATATTAGGCGCTTTTACAGGAGCCATAGGGGGTTATTTGTATTGGAAGTACATTGGATGTGTGAGTGGTACTTGTGCCATCACTTCAAAACCATTCAATAGCACCATTTATTTTGCCATCATAGGTGCATTGGTATTCAGTTTATTCAAAAAGAATTCGAAAGAAAAGAGCTATGTTGAATAATTCATTCCAAAAAATCATAGGTAGCGAAACGCCTGTTCTGGTTGACTTTTATGCAGACTGGTGTGGACCCTGTAGAATGATGCCGCCTGTTTTAAAGGAGTTAAAAGACCGGCTGGGAGACCGGATAAAAATTTTTAAAGTAAATGTGGATGAACACAGTGATGTTGCTTCTCATTTTCAAGTGAGTAGTATTCCTACATTGATGGTATTCAAAAAGGGTGATCTTCTATGGCGAGAGCCGGGCGTGAAGAATGTTTCACAATTACAACAGATCTTACAAATGCATATATCATGACCAGTACAGAAATAATTTTTGTGGAGAATATGCGATGTAGAGGTTGTGCCAATACGATAGAATCAACACTTATCAAAATACCCGGCGTTCAAGGTGTTGATATTTCATTGACCGATAAAAAGGTTTGTGTAATGGGTATTGGTATAGATAGAGATCTCATCATTAAAACCTTAGAAAAAATAGGATACCCTTTATCTGGCAAAAATTCCTTCTTCAGAAAAGCTGTTTCTTTTATTGCTTGTTCCAGCGGTCGATAATCACTTTCTATTATAAAAACCTTTATATATGACAGTACGTATTGCTGCTATCATGCTTATACTATTTTTTCAAAACTTCTCTGCTTCCGCAATGCAGGAGACTGAAAGCAGTCCTATTGATAGCAACAGCTTAAGAGCTGCTTTTGTAAATGGAAAAACAGAAGCGCATTTCCGATACTTTTTTATGGCTACTGATAATCAAAAAGGACTTACAGATTATTATGCCAACGCCGTGGGTGGTGGATTAAAATATCAAACCGGAAAATTTCATGGCTTTCAGGCAGGCGTGGGTGGGTTTTTCATTTTTAATATTGGGTCTTCTGATCTACATCAACCTGATGCACTCACAAAACAGGTGAACAGATACGAGATCGGATTATTTGATATCGAAAACGCATCCAATAAAAATGATATTGACAGATTGGAAGAGCTCTATTTGAAATACAACTTTAAAAAAGCTAGTATCAGCTTAGGCAAACAACTCATCCATACTCCATTTATCAACTTACAAGATGGTAGAATGAGACCTACAGGAGTAGAAGGTCTTTGGCTGAATGCTACATCAAAAAAAACAAAATGGGAAGGGGGTGTCTTATGGGGTATGAGTCCGAGAAGTACTGTTCGGTGGTTCAATATTGGTACTTCAATCGGTGTATATCCTCAAGGAATCCAGGAAAATGGACAAGCTGCTAATTATAGAGAACATGTACATAGTAAAATCATTGGAGTGCTGGGTCTCACACATACATTTGAAGAGGGGTTGAGATGGCAACTATGGGAACAATGGACAGAAAACGTGTTCAATACGGTTTTATTACAAGTAGATAAAAATTGGGGAAGCAGCTCCTTTTATTCGGGTGTGCAAGGCATTATACAACATGCATTGAATGATGGGGGAAATGTTGATCCAAGTAAAACCTACATACAAAAAGGCAGTAAAGCATTTAGTTTCGGTGCCACTACCGGTTGGAAAAATAAAAACACGGATATTTCATTCAATTATAACCGTATTACATCAAGCGGTCGTTATATGATGCCAAGAGAATGGGGAAGAGATCCGTTTTATACATTTCTACCCAGAGAGAGAAATGAAGGTTTCGGAGATGTACATGCCGGATTGGTCAAATTCAAGCAATCATTTCCTAAACAACATCTACAAACATGGATTGGATTTGGGTACTACCACTTACCGGATGTAACCAATACACGATTGAATAAATATGGAATGCCTTCATACACACAATTCAATGTAGATATTCAATATCATTTCGTGGGAGTCTTGGAAGGGATGAATGCGCAATTCCTGTATGTATATAAGGGACAAGAAGGGAATAGTTATGGAAACAACAAATATGTGATACATAAAGTAAACACATCTTTATTCAACTTAATTTTAAACTATCAATTTTAATCAAGTGCTATGTGGAGAAAGATTCAATCAGACTGGCCTGCATATTTGCTTGCACTAGTTGTATTATTGGTAATCGTATTAAAGCTACCCATGAACCATCATGAAAGAGTGTTGGCATCGTTGGAAGATAGTACCTGGCATGCCCCAAGTTTATACCTTGATCCTATTAAAAATAATCAAGAACGGGAACTCATTACCTATGGCAAAGAATTAATTGCGAATACCTCAACTTATCTCGGACCCAAGGGAACTGTAATGCAGATCAGTAATGGGATGAATTGTCAGAATTGCCATATTGATGCGGGTACTAAACCGGATGGAAATAATTTTAGTGCTGTATCTGCTAACTATCCTTTATTTAGAGACAGAAGTGGTGAAGTAGAAAGCATTTACAAGCGCGTGAGTGATTGTTTTGAAAGGAGTCTAAATGGTACTGCACCTGATAGTACCAGTAGAGAATATCAAGCCATCCATGCATATATTCAATGGTTAGGAAAAGATGTCGCAAAAGGCTCTCACCCAAAAGGAAGTGGTATCAAAAAACCGGATTTTCTCCAACGTGCGGCTGATCCTGAAAAAGGAAAGAAAGTATATACTATTTATTGTGAACGTTGTCATGGAGTCAATGGTGAAGGACAAGTAAACCTGGGAAATACAGGATACAGTTACCCTCCGTTGTGGGGAAAGAACAGTTATAATACCGGAGCAGGTTTATACAGACTTAGCAACTTTGCAGGTTTCATTCAATCTAACATGCCTTTTAATGAAGTATCAGCTCATAATAAATTGACGGACGAAGAAGCATGGGATATTGCAGCGTATGTAAACAGTCAACCCAGACCTATCATGAAAGAATCGCACGATTGGCCCGATATCAGTAAAAAACCTGTTGATCATCCTTTTGGTCCTTATGTTGATGGTTTTAGTGAACAACAGCATAAATATGGTCCGTTTTTGCCGATTGTTTTAGCCAGAGAGAAAAACTAAGTAAGCGTGACATGCATCACGTTTCAAAAAACAGAAACCATTCATTTTTGCAACTCAATCAAGTAAACCAATGAAAGAATTTTTACAACAACCTTGGCCTTGGTACGTTGCCGGTGTTTTAATCGGATTGATTGTACCTGCATTATTGATTTTAGGCAATAAACATTTTGGTATTTCAGCCAATTTGCGACATGCTTGTGCAGCTTGTTTTCCTTCCAATATCAACTTCTTCAAGTATGATTGGAAAAAAGAAAGCTGGAATTTATTTTTTGTAGGAGGCATATTGATTGGGGCACTCATTGCAGCATTGGGTTTACCTGATCCGAACCCAATTGTAGTAAATCCTGATCTTGTCAATGAATTGAATACGTATGGCATCAATGATTATAGCAGTATGGTGCCCCAACAACTGGTATCCTGGGATAGTTTATTCACTGCCAGGGGATTGATCATGATGGTAGGTGGTGGTTTTCTGGTAGGTTTTGGTTCACGTTATGCGGGTGGATGTACCAGTGGTCATGCTATTATGGGATTAAGCAATCTTCAATGGCCATCATTGGTAGCTACTTGTTGTTTTATGGCCGGTGGATTTCTCATGGCCAATTTGATTCTTCCTTTCATTATGAAATTATAAATTGAAAAGACATGTCTGCAGAAAAAAATATACAAGAAATACTAACCGACTTTGAAGTTCGCTCATTGGATACGGTTTGTATCAATGAATCTACTCAACAACATCCCTGGTGGTACAATTTTAAATACCTCGCAGTGGGTATATTATTTGGAATTGTATTTGTAAAAGCTGAAATCATATCATGGTTCAGAATGCAAGAAATGTTTCGCTTTCAAAGCTTTCATATGTATGGTGTAATAGGTACTGCAGTAGTGGTAGGCGCTATTTCCATTGCACTCATCAAAAAATTCAAAGTGAAAACCATTCATGGAGAAGAGATAAACTTTACACCAAAAAAATTCAATAAAGGACAAATCATTGGCGGACTTATTTTTGGTTTGGGTTGGGCATTGACAGGCGCTTGTCCGGGACCTATTTTTGCTCAGATAGGTATGGGAATCACTGTGATGATCGTTGTTTTATTAAGTGCTATTGCCGGTACTTGGGTATATGGTTATTTCAGGGACCGATTACCCCACTAATACATCATGAACATGCAAGGGCTTCAAAAAAATGCTTATCAATTTTACCTATTGGTCTTGGTGAATGCATTTGTAGGAGCGATGATTGGACTAGAGCGTTCAGTATTATCTGGATTAGGTGAACAAATATTCCATCTCAGCGCATACGCTGTAATTCTTTCTTTCATACTTGCATTTGGGTGTACAAAAGCATTGGCGAATCTGGGAGTGGCTTTTTTATCAAGCAAATTCAATCGTAAAAAAATACTGATACTGGGCTGGATGGCAGCTTTGCCTGTTCCATTCTTACTCATGTATGCAAGATCCTGGGAATGGATCATTCTAGCGAATATTTTATTGGGTATCAATCAAGGACTGACATGGTCTTCAACTGTAATCATGAAAATTGATTTGGTTGGGTCTAAGAACAGAGGACTGGCCATGGGTATCAATGAATTCGCAGGTTACTTATCTGTTGGACTTGCCGCTTTATTAGCCGGTAATATTGCTGCTACATGGGGTTATCAATATTATCCCTTTTTACCCGGTGTACTCTTTGTAATTGCAGGCTTGCTTATTTCCGTCTTTTTGGTAAAAGACACCACTCATTTTGTAGCACACGAAACCGCTCAAAGTAATATAGAGATATATCCCAAACTTTGGCAACAAATAAGCTGGAGACACCACAACATGGGATCTGTTAGTATCAATGGTTTAATCAATAACATGAATGATGCAATGGTATGGGGACTTCTTCCATTGTTACTGATACAGCGAGATTTCACCACTGTACAAATTGCATGGGTAGCCGGTATCTATCCGGCTGTTTGGGGACTTTCACAGTTATTCACCGGAACAATGGGAGATCGCTTTTGTAAAAAACAGATCATTAGTGCCGGTATGTTCCTACAAGGGGCGGCCATACTCATGTTCGTATTTTTCAGTTCATTTAGTTTAACCGTTGCAGCTTCTGCAGTATTGGGTATTGGAACAGCATTGGTATATCCGAATTTTTTAACGGTGATCGCAGAAAACCTACATCCAACACAAAGGGCTAAGGGGTTGAGTATTTTTCGTTTCTGGAGAGACAGTGGTTATGTATTTGGCGCTTTGTTGGCAGGCATATTAGCAGATATATTCGGACTCAGCATTACATTGATGATTGTTGCCGGTATAACAGTTCTTGGAGGAGTATTGGCTGAAATTAGAATGTGTTGCACCCTTCGTCAGTTCTGGAAATCAAATTTATGTTCAGAAGCAGCTGTGTATTAAAATATTTATCTATTTTGAGTACACCCTATTGTCACTGAATCATGAAGAAACTCTTATTTTCTTTCCTATTTATTGTTTCTTTACAAGAACTACCTGCACAATTAAAACTTCCGACAGATGACCCATCAGGTAAAGTAGTATTCAAAAAAACATCTGCCGTCATCTTACCAAGATCCGAAATGTATAGGCGAGCCAGAAACTGGTTATTGTATCAATACGCCACCTCAAAATTTGAAGACTACTTTAATATCAGTAAAAAAGGAAAACCCGTTTATTTAGCAGAAGACTCAAGGATGCGAAGCATATCCGGGAAATATGGTTTCTATATCATGTATCCGATCAAAGATTTATCCGGATTAAACATGAAACAAACATTTGTCATGTACACATTGACGGTAAACTTTAAAGACAGCGCTTTCGAAAGTAAGGTATCAGACCTGAAATGCTTTACCACTAACACTTCTAGAAATAGAATGCGTCCACCACAATTTGATTTGGAAGCCTATAATAGTGTTCAATTGAATCGATTAGATCATGTTCAGCAGTACATTATTCCTCAGGTAACAAATAGTGTCCGAAAAATACATGAAGATTTATACCGTAATATCAGATACGGGAATCTCACGTCTGAATGAATTAAAAACAGTTGAAAAGACGACTCAGATGTAGTGATGTTGCTACATGTATTTAACAGGCATTGCTATTGTTCTGTTGTCCGCTTCGTTGTTTCTTTATGTTATAAAATACCCCTAAAAGGACTATTTTAGAATCCAACCATCTTAAGAAAATCCAAACAGCCTGTTAACTCTTGTAGTGTAAGTTAAACGGGCAATATCCGAAAAGAAAAACCAAACGCTACCAACCTTTGCAGGATACTTTCCAGCAAAGGTTTTTTATTTTAAAAAATTGAGTCCCATAAAATGCGCAAGCTCCAAATAACCACCATGATCCCTACGGCAATGAACATGGTTTTCAAAGGAAGCTTCCCCGTTAGCCTTGCGGCTAATGGTGCTGCTATTAATCCACCAATAATTAATCCTGCAATCACTGGCCAATGAGAGATCCCCAACAAGGAAAAGAAAGTTGCTGCACTTGCCAGCGTTACAAAAAACTCCGTAATACTCACAGAGCCTATTACATATCGTGGTGTTCTTCCTTTCAGAATCAAGGTACTGGTTACCAATGGCCCCCAACCACCTCCACCAAAAGAATCTAAAAAACCTCCAATCGCTCCCAACCATCCTACACGACGAAATTTTTTTTGCTTTCTTTCTTTTTTAAAACCGGTTCTTAAAATGCGCCCCCCCAGAAATAATGTATAGCCAGCCAATACCGGTTTTATATAATTCGTGTATTGATCGGCCAAAGTTGATAATAAAACCGCACCCAATATCGCTCCAATCACACCCGGTATCAATAAGGTTTTGAATAACTTTTTGTTGACATTCCCAAAGCGATAATGACTATACCCCGATGCTGCACTGGAGAACATTTCTGCAGTATGAATACTACCACTGATGGCAGGAAGTTTGATACCCAGCGACAATAATACAGTAGCAGACACTACACCATAACCCATCCCCAATACGCCATCTACTAATTGTGCAAGAAAGCCTGCCAATATCATCCAATAAAAAGTACTGTCAAGCGACTGCAGCAGGTTTTTAGATTCATTGAACAATGTGGTAAACGGAATATAGGATAGTACAAGGTGACCCACAAACATGAAGAAGAAAGCAAACAGAAATCCGGAAGCAATTTTCTTCCATCTTTTTTCTGCAACCGAAAATGTTTTTTGCGGATGAGGAGACATCACTGATGTGATCTCGTTCAACTTTTTAACTTTCTCAGAAAAATCACCTTTGAGTTGATTTCTGATGTGTTGCATATTATCCAGTAATACATCCATTTCATCCGGGATCACTTCCTGTAATGTTTCTTTTACCCTTTTAGCGATCGTTGGAGATTTTCCATTGGTAGAAATGGCAATCTTCAGATTCCCTTTCTGTACAATAGAGCCTAAATAAAAGTCACAGAGTACCGGCGTATCAGCTACGTTCACCAGAATTTTTCTCGCTTTTGCATCATTCCTGATTTCTTCTGCTGTAACTATATCATTGACCGCAACAATCACAATATCTGCATCATATAAATCGCCTGAAGAATAACTTTTAGAAACAAGCTCTACACGGTCTTTATCTGCAGCGATATGTAACAGTTCTTCAGAAAATTGTTTTGCCACGATTCGTATTCTCGTACAAGGTGCATGAGTTAATAGCGCCTGTAGTTTTTCAACTGCTACCGGACCTCCGCCAACAATCAATACCCTAAGTCTTTCCAATTGAAGAAAAACAGGGAAAAGTCGATTATTCTTTTTACGAACAAAGGATGCAGCATTGCTTGTATCTACAGATGCTATCACTTCCATGCTATTGTGTTTTTTGTTTAAAATGAGTATCAAAACTGAGTGCTACATAATATAATGCACCAATGGTTGGTCCGGCTGCATATTGTATGTATCGATGATTAAGAATATTACTGCCTCCAATCTTTATAGTGGTTTTCAACACCGGTAACGCTTGGGTGATTTGTAAATCGATTGTACTAAAAGCAGGAATGGCTCCATTGGCCAGCGGGCTTTCCCAATTGAATTGGTCTTGCCATTTCCAAACAAGATTAAATCCGGTATGCTTGAACAAAGCCCTGTTTCTGAATGACAGATTCGAACTCCAGAGAGGCGTATTGAATCCTGTTACAAAAACATCACGTTCTTTACTTTCATTCAGGTTATTAAAAGTCACATTACCCGATACTATAAATTTCTTGTATACAGTATAAATCACACCTGCTGCAGCTCCATAATTATAATACCTGTTCTTTGCATTGGTGTATACACGATACCGTGTTTGTCTGGAACGGTTAGATGCCAGCATAGCAATGACAGCAGCATCTGAACCAACTTTCACTGTATTGTTTTCCGGTACAGCAACCTCAACCTGTCCTAAAAAACCATCATACTCATTCGCATAAGCTTCTATATCTAAGACCAAACGATTTTTGAATAACACACTTTTATATCCTACTTCAAATGAGTTAATTCTTTCAGGTCTTGTTGCAGACAAACTTGTTATCTGTAGTAAATCTCTATTTTTCAGTGCTGCATTATTAGCGGTTAGTCCTGCAGCAACATCTCTATTTACTGCCGCATTAAATGTATTGACAGAACTGAGTGTATACGAATTATCAAGATAGCCCAATCCTTCATTGATATAAGGTAAGCCGCCCACTCTTCTTACATTTCCATTATTCACGAAAGAAACAGCTTCAAATAAAGCGGGAAATCTGTATCCATTTTGAAATGCAACCCTGAAGTGATGTTGTTGAGCATGTGAATACACTAGCGCAATTCTGGGATTCAACTTCGGAGAGAATTCGGGATTATTATCCCATCTTAATGAAGTTGTTAGCTTTAGGTTTTGATCAAAAAAAGTTTTAGTTCCCTGTACAAACAATCCATACTTTGAATACGTAACAGGGTCTCCAAAAGATCCATCACTCAACGGTTTACTTCTATCTGCTAACGCTCTTGAAAAATCTACAAAATTATTACCATCCGGTATCACTTCATACAAACGATAGTCTGCACCAACTAAAAGCTGTATGAATTTAATTTTAGAACGCAAGTCCCATTGCACATCTCCATGATACATTCTGCTATGCTGTGAAAGCCATGCACCACCGGTTACCGGAGCTCCCGTTATGCCTGAATTGAGATGATCCCAATTGTTGATACCAATGATCGCCTTTTTTAATTGATCAAATGCCGCTGTTCCGGGTAATACTCTTCCGGCATCTGCAGCGGTTCTGGCACTAGACATTGCGGCAGGAAGTGAAAGACCATTGTTGAGTTGCAGTTGTAATTCATTTCTGAAACGATCTCTCCAGGCATTATTGGAAAGATGCGTTAACTCAAGATTGTCGGCCAATGGTTTTACATTATAAGAATCGCCGGTATTTTCAAGAGATACATACGCGCGTGCTGAAAGAGAACCGGATTTAAACTCCAGTTTATGATTTTGGATGGAAGTATTGTCCAGTTGTATTTTATTACCACGTTGAAAGATGCCATCCATTTGACCAAATCGATAGGTATATGATAATAAAGCTCCTTTCGAAAATTTATGATACAATGAGAGATCGAATTTGATATTCTCTACGGTTGGATTGGTGAGATCTTTCTCCCAATAACCCGTTCGGCGTACCAAAAAAGATTTATTGGGACCATTGTAGTTGATACCGGAAATGGTAACAGCATTGTTATTCTCATCGCCGTATTTATTCCAAGCATCATACGCCACATTACTGTTCCCCGATAATTCTGGATACAATGGATTGGCAGTATTCAAAGTATTGGGATTTTGATCTGTTCTTGTATTGGAATCCCAATCCGTCGCTTTGAGGTAACCGGCGTTCACTTTAAAACCCCATTTGTTTTTCCAGGTTTGCGCAAAACGAATGGCTGTTTCTGTTAAAACGGAGGGAACTCTGTCTTTTCCATCCACATGATTCACGCCTGTTTTTTGATAGATGCTCAATCCGGGATATCGAAAAGGATCCTTAGTGGTAATATTTGCCATTCCATTGATTGCATTCATACCATATAAAGCAGATGCTGCTCCCGGTGTTACTTCAACGTTTTCTACATCCAGTTCAGTGGGACCTACCGAGTTGCCCAACGACACACCTAATGTTGCTGCTTGCACATCAACGCCATCCACCAACTGAACAAAACGAAAATTATTAGGTACGTTAAAGCCTCTGGTATTCGGCACTTTGAATGTGATACTGGAAGTTGTCAGTTGAACTCCTTTTAAGTTTTCCAGTGCATCATAAAAACTTGGAGCAGCAGCTTCTTTGATAGCAGATAAACTTAACTTCTCAATACTTACTGGTGATTTCAAAATATTTTCAGGAACCCTGGAAGCAGTAACCACCACCAATCCGGCATATACATTTTGAACGTTGAGAGAAAGTGTGATGGGCTTATCAGCATTACTGATCACAAATTCCTGCGACTCATAACCGATGGAACTGATCTGTAATGTAAATGGCGGCTTCAAAGTTGTCTTAATCTGAAAGCTGCCATCATCTTTTGCTACCGTGAACGTGTTGGTTTGTTTAATACGTACAACGGCACCACTCAAAGCTGTTTCCTGTTGGGCATCTTTCAAGATTCCTGAATACGTATACAAATCCTGCGACATGACTGTCATTGAGAAAGTGAAGAAAGAAATAAATATAAATAATAATTTCATTAGTCTATTGATTTAGTAGGATATTATGTTAAAAATATTGCTATCCCGAACAACATCGACATTTACTATCCCGATAGGGATTCAGTATCCAATTTTGAAAACGACTATGACGCATGTAATACCTCCTTCAAAATAAAATCACCAAAGCGGTCACCCTTGTTACGTTGATCGGCATATTGTTGAAACAATTGATCCAATACTGCTAAAATTTCAGTCTCTCCCAACTGTTCTTTATACTTCACATTCAAACGTGTTCCTTCGCGGTCTCCGCCAATATGTAAATTATAATGCCCTGGAGAAGTACCTACTAAACCAATCTCTGCCGCATAAGGTCTTGCACAACCATTCGGACAACCGGTCATCCGCAATACAATATCTTCAGATGATAAGCCATGCTTGATCAGTAAGGGTTCTATTTTCGTAATGAGATCCGGTAAATAACGTTGTGCTTCTGCCAATGCCAATGGACAGGTAGGCAATGCCACACAGGCAATTGCGTTTTTCCGAATCGATGAAATATCTTCATCACGTTCAAGAATACCATGTTGTTCTAAAATAACTTCAATCTCGTTTTTATCCTGTGGTAAAATATCACTGATGATGACATTCTGATTACTGGTAAAACGAAAAACAGATTTACCGGTTGTTGCAATTTCCAGCAGTGCTTTTTGCAAGGGGGTCGGACCTTCATTGGTAACTCTTCCGTTTTCAACAAATAAAGTATAATGCCAACTACCTTTATAATCCTGCATCCATCCATAACGATCTTTTCGTGCAGTGAATTGATACGGTTGAATTGCTTCCAATTCAAATCCGCAACGCTTCTCCAATTCCTTACGAAAAACTTCAACACCCATATTATCCAATGTATACTTTAATCTGGCCAGTTTTCTGTCTGACCGATTTCCATAATCACGCTGAATGGTCAATACCTCATATACCGCTTTTAAAGTTTGTTCTTCACCTCTGGCAAAACCAATAACAGTAGCTAGTCTGGCATAGGTATCCGGATTACCATGTGTGGTAGACAAACCTCCACCCACTGCAATATTAAAACCGATCAATTCATTGTTTTCGATGATTGCGATAAGACCCAGGTCATTGGTCAACACATCTACATCGTTATTGGGTGGAATAGCAATACCGATCTTAAATTTTCTGGGTAAATAACGATCTTGATACAACGGATCCTGTTCATCATACTCCGCTATCTTTTCTTCATCCAGCCAGATCTCATAAAATGCCCTTGTCTTTGGCAATAACAACTTGCTGATCTTGTCTGCATAAGCATGTACCTGTTCATGAATGTCCGATTCAGCCGGATGACTGGTACAAGCTACATTTCGGTTCACATCACCACAAGCAGCAATCGAATCCAGCTGAACCTTATTGAATGATTGAAGCGTGGGTTTTATCTGATGCTTGAGAATACCATGTAATTGTATGGTTTGCCGAGTAGTGATCTTAATGATACCGGTAGAATATTGTCCGGCCACATGATGCGCTGCAATCCATTGATCTGCGGTCATGAATCCACCCGGTATCCGCAAGCGGATCATGAATGAATATAGTTTATCCAATTTTTTTGCAGCTCTTTCCTCGCGCAAGTCACGATCATCCTGTTCATACATACCATGAAACTTGATCAATGCATGATCCTGTTCACGAACAGCGCCTGTGATCTCATCTGTTAAACTCTCTTTTAATGTTCCCCGCAAACCCTCACTTTTGGTTTTGATGGATTCGATGGGTGATAATTTTTTTTCTGCAGCCATATTTGTGAATGGTGAATGGTCAATAATGAATTTTAATAGAGATCTTTTGCGTATCGTTCTTCTTTTTTCAATTTTTCTAAGTATGCAATAGCTGTTTCATGGGTGCCATCGGTGGCTTTTGCAAAAACCTGTAACAATGCTGCTTCTATTTCTTTTCCTGCCGGCTCTTTTTCACCACAGAGATAGAGACTGGCTCCGCCTTCCAACCAATGAAATAATTCAACACCTTGCTCAATGATCTTCTGTGAGAGTGTTACATAATTTTCTGCCCCATTTTTAAAAGACAAATGAATACGCGTAAGCGTCTCTGTTTCAAACCAGGCCTGCCATTCAGTTTGGTATAAAAAATCAGTCGTGAACCGGTCTTCACTAAAGAATAACCAGTTCCTTCCGATTGAGCCTGTGGCATCTCTTTCTGCTACAAAAGACCGAAAAGGTGCAATACCTGTACCCGGGCCGATCATGATGATATCTTTATCAGCAGCAGGTAAACGAAATCGCTTGTTTGGCTGAATGAAAAATTGAATACGATCTCCCTCCTGTTTACTTTCCAAAAATTGTGTACACAATCCTTTTTCTACACCGTTATCTGTTTCAAAAACATCTTGCAATACGGTGATATGTACTTCGTTGTTATGCGCAACGGGAGATGAAGCAATATTATAAATACGCGGAACGATCTGTGTCAATCCCTCAACAACTTTTAAAAATTGTTCTTTTGATGAAACAGGGTATTGTTGTAACAATGACAAAAGATCTGTTTTCTGTACATTGATCTCTTGTCCTACAGTAGTTGCATAATGCTTCACTGATTTATCTAATAAGTATCGAATATTCAGCTTTGCAATAAGTAATTCAACAATGCTGTAAGATTCGCCTTTGTAATCAATTTTTGTATCCGGAGCTACACCCGTTAAGGACAATATTTGCTGAACCAATTGCTCATCATTCTTTGGTACAATACCGATAGAATCTCCTGAAAGAAACTCAATGCCATCAGCAGCTAATTCAATATGGTATACTTTTTTAGCAGATCCTTTTGCAGTTAAATTGATGTTCGTGAGAACAGTCCCTTCATAGTATTGCTTACCTACCGTTTTTGGGGTTTCAACAGGTTTGTTAGTAACAACGGTCTTTATTGCTGTTGTATGAAGATTAGCAATCAATTGATCAAACCACGCATGTGCATCGGTTTCATAATCCAGATCACATTTTTGTAAGGGCGCAATTCTTTGTCCGCCTAAATATTCAAACTGTTTATCTACATCTTCCCCGGTCTTACAAAACAATGGATAGGCTGTATCACCCAATGCCAATACAGCATACTTCAATTGTGGTAGTTTGAATCCGTTATGATGAATATGATCATAAAACTTTTTGGCGCCAATAGGTGGTTCACCATCGCCTTGTGTACTGATCACAGTAATAAAGTATTCTTCTTTCGGTAATTCGGTGAGTTTGTATTGATCGAGTGAAGCCAACTTTACGGTGATTCCTTTTTTCTTGGCTTTCCCAGCCAGATCAGTTGCTAATTTTTTAGCATTACCTGTTTCTGTTCCATAAGCAATGGTGATCTTTTGTGTAATGCTCGAAGTATTGGTATTGGGCAAAGGATTAGCTACCAATGCGGATAAATAACCATTTACCCAAATCAATTCTTCTTTACTGAGCTGACCGATCAGTTCTGATAATACTTTGAATTTAGGCTCTGCTAACATGTCTTTTTCCCTTTACTGTTTCTTCTAATTGCGATACACGTCCTGTCAATGGTTCAAAATAGTGAGCAGTACTATCCACATTAGGTAGCCATGCAAATTGTTCATGCAATGCCACTACTTTACCAATGATGACCAAAGCAGGTGATCGAAATTTTTTGTCTTTCAGTGTATCATCATATGCATATAAGCCGGTAGTATGAATTTGTTGCAATGGCGTAGTGGCTTGTTCTATCACAGCTAATAATTTTGAAGGATCGATCTTGTATTCTGTGAACTTTTGAACAACAATGGATAAGGTTTCGCCCGACATATAAAAAACCAATGTATCATCCGTTTGTGCCAATTCTTTCCAAACATCTTCCGAAACGATATCCGATTTGTAATAGGTCAGCAAACGTACACCCACTGATAAACCTCTTGCTGTTAAAGGGATGCCCGCATAGGCTGCCGCTCCCAAAGCTGCGGTAACACCCGGAACGATCTCATAAGGTATACCATACCGTACCAATGTTTCTAATTCATCCAATACATTGGAAAAGATGCTGGTGTCCCCACCTTTTAAACGGACCACTGTCTTGTATTTTTCAGCATAAGACACCAACATTTCATTGATACTTTGTTGTGGGGTTGAGATACCACGTCTACATTGCTTGCCAACATAAATGATCATTGCTTCCTTGCGAACATATGTTTCCAAAATTTCTTTACTCACCAAACGATCTGTTAACACTACATCGGCTTCTTGTAACCAGCGCACTGTTTTCAGGGTCACCAGTTCAGGATCACCCGAACCTGCAGATGCAAGAATTACTTTGCCATAGTTTTTATTCAAACTCATTGTCTACTTTTTTAGTAGATTATTAATTGCTGAAAAAGGAGAAGCTTTACTATACTTCTCCTTCCATTATTAGAACAAGCCTTCGATGGATAAATATCTTTCCCCCGTATCATAGTTAAAGGTGAGCACTTTTGCACCGGCAGGAATTTCAGCCAGCTTTTTAGCTACTGCTGCTAAAGAAGCCCCGGAAGACACTCCTAATAAAATACCTTCTTCTTTCGCAGCATGTTGTGCAAATGCAAACGCATCATCTTTACTTACTTGAATAATACCATCCAATACGGAAGTATTTAAAATGGAAGGCACAAAACCTGCTCCAATTCCCTGCAAGGGATGTGGTGAAGGAGTACCTCCACTCAGCACCGGCGACAATTCCGGCTCAACAGCAAATACTTTTAGATGGGGGAATTTCTCTTTGAGTATTTCAGCAACACCGGTAATATGTCCACCGGTACCCACACCTGTGATAATATAATCCAATCCATCAGGAAAATCCTGTAAGATCTCTTGTGCGGTAGTAGTTCTATGTATAGCAGTATTTGCCGGGTTATCGAATTGCTGCGGCATCCAGGCGTTGGGTGTTTCCTGAACCAGCTCTGTTGCTTTTTCGATCGCACCTTTCATTCCTTTTTCCCGAGGAGTCAATACAAACTCAGCTCCATATAATGCCATCAGTCTTCTTCGCTCAATGCTCATACTTTCCGGCATTACTAAAATGATCTTATATCCTTTTACAGCAGCTACCAGTGCTAAACCAATACCCGTATTACCACTGGTAGGTTCAATGATCACACTGTCTTTATGCAGTAATCTTTTTTGTTCAGCATCTTCGATCATCGAAAGTGCAATACGGTCTTTGATACTGGAGCCTGGATTATTCTTTTCTAATTTGATCCATACTTCATGCTGATCTCCAAAAAGTTTATTGATCTTAACATGCGGAGTATTTCCAATGGTGGCCAAAATGTTATTCGCTTTCATCTTTTTTTATTTTTAGATCACAAAATTTAAAGGTTCAGGAAATGGGTCTTTGTCTTTGATGCGTATTTCACTTTTATGATACACTACAGAGTTAGGCGCCACACTATGTGTTAGCCAGATATTACCACCAATGATACTGCCGGTACCAATGATGGTTTCTCCCCCTAAAATGGTAGCGCCAGAGTAAATGATCACATCATCTTCAATGGTTGGATGTCTTTTCGTACTAGCTAATTCCTTCGAAACATTCAACGCTCCTAAGGTTACTCCTTGATAGATCTTTACCCTTTCACCAATAACGGTTGTTTCACCAATCACGATCCCCGTTCCATGATCAATGGCAAATGCCGCACCGATCATAGCTCCCGGATGAATATCGATTCCTGTTTTACTATGGGCATATTCAGAAAGTAATCTTGGTAAGGTTTTGATACCCTGATTATACAATTGATGCGACAGCCTGTAAATAGCCGTAGCATAAAATCCGGGATAAGCAATCAGAACTTCTTCAATAGACTGCGCAGCAGGATCAAAACGTAATACGGCATCAGCATCTGTCAACAACGCTTCATAAATCGCAGGTAAGGCTTCGAAAAAATTTTCGGTATGTCTTTTTACCGTTGATTCCTCTTTGATCAACTCAAAAAGTATCGCTGAAAAAGTATGCTTCAATTCGTGGTATTCATCTGATAATTTCTTTTCAGATTCGAACTTTCGCTCATAAGAACCAAATAAAAAATTGAACAGATCTTCTGTGAAGTTTTCTGCCAAAGCCTTATCCGGAAAACGATGTAAGGCTTTTCGGTTGCGCTGAAATAATTGTTGTATGAATTGTTCTTCTTTCATATTACTGTATCATGCATGCACCTACGGTTACATGACTGGTTTCATCAATCAATATAGCACCACCATTACTTCTTAATTCCTGATAAGCATCAAAAACTATTGGACTGGCTGTTTTGATCGTTGCTTGTACGATGGCATTCAACCCAATATTTTCAGGTTGATGTATTTTTTCCAAAGAGTTGACATCCAGTTGATAACTGATGTCTTTGATGACCGCACGAACCTGTTTGCTATTGATCTGCAATACATATTTATTACCGGATACCAATGGCTTTTGATCCATCCAACACAGCAAAACTTCCAGCTCATTGCTTACCTGCGGAACTGTATCAGCTTTAACGATCACATCACCGCGACTAATATCAATATCGTCTTCTAGATGCAACACTACACTTTGTGGGGCAAACGCCTCTTCTACTTCTTTGCCATTGACTTCAATGGCTGCAATTGTACTCACAATCCCTGCAGGAAGTACGGTTACGGTATCTCCCTTTTTATAAATCCCACTATTGATCTTTCCGGCATAGCCTCTATAATCATGTAAAGCATCTGTTTGAGGTCTAATTACATATTGCACAGGAAACCGTGCACGCGTAAGGTCAATATCCTGTTCCAGTGTTACTGTTTCTAATAATTCCAGTAATGAAGGCCCATCATACCAGGGAAATTGTTCGCTCTTTTCTACAATATTATCGCCATTTAAAGCGCTGATCGGAATGAACTTGACTTCTTTCAGGTTGAGTTTTTTAGCTACTTCAGCGTAGTCGATCACGATATTATTATACACATCTTGTGAGTAGTCTACCAGATCCATTTTATTGATGGCAACTACGATATGTGGAATATTCAATAAAGAAGCTATGATCGAATGTCTTCGGGTTTGTTCCACCACACCATTTCGTGCATCGACCAGAATAATGGCCAGATCTGCATTGGAAGCTCCGGTAACCATGTTACGCGTATACTGGATATGCCCCGGTGCATCTGCAATGATGAATTTACGTTTGGGCGTAGCAAAATACTTATACGCCACATCAATGGTAATACCTTGTTCACGTTCTGCCCGTAAGCCATCAGTCAGCAAAGCCAGATCGATTTCTCCGTCTTCCTTGTGTTTGCTTTGTTTTTCCAAAGCCTCCAGATGATCGATCATGATCGATTTACTATCATACAATAATCTACCAATCAAAGTTGATTTACCATCATCAACACTCCCTGCGGTTATAAATCTAAGTAAGTCCATCTTGTTGTTGTTTAGAAGTATCCATTCTTTTTTCTGTCTTCCATTGCTGCTTCACTCACTTTATCATCAATTCTTGTTTCACCCCTTTCACTGGTTTTAGTAGCAGTGATCTCGCGAATAATATCATTAATGTCTGAAGCTTCGGATTCTACTGCAGCAGTACAGGTCATATCACCTACCGTACGGTATCTCACTTTTTTGGTCACCACCACATCCGTTTCCTCTACCTGAATGAACTCCGATAAGGCAATCAGCTGATTTTCATATTGTAATACGGTGCGTTCATGTGCGAAATAAATAGAAGGTAGATCAATGTTTTCTCGTTTGATATAATTCCAGATATCCAATTCTGTCCAGTTACTGATGGGAAACACACGTACATTTTCACCTTTATGAATTCTTCCGTTATACGTATTCCATAGCTCGGGTCTTTGCAGTTTGGGATTCCATTGTCCGAATTCATCACGCACAGAAAAAATTCTTTCTTTGGCCCTTGCCTTTTCTTCATCGCGTCTCGCCCCACCTATACAAGCATCAAAGCCAAACTCTTCGATCGTATCCAGTAATGTATAGGTCTGCAACGCATTTCTACTGGCAAATTTTCCTTTGGGTTCTGTAAGTTGTCTTTTTTGAATGGTGTCTGCTACCTGACGAACAATGAGTTTTTCACCGATACGTTCTGCCAACGCATCCCGAAAATCCAATGCTTCAGGAAAATTATGACCGGTATCAATATGTACCAATGGAAAAGGAAACTTACCCGGACGAAACGCTTTGAGTGCCAGATGTACCAATGTAATAGAATCTTTTCCACCACTGAATAAGAGTGCAGGTCTTTCAAATTGTCCGGCTACTTCACGCATAATGTGAATCGCTTCCGACTCTAACTGATCTAAATAATCTAATCTGTAAACACTCATGCTTCTGTTGTTTTTGTTGATTGATGCGAATGCAATCCGCATTCTTTTTTACTGCTATCTTCCCACCACCATCGTCCTGCTCTGAAATCTTCTCCTTCTTTAACGGCCCTTGTGCAAGGTGCACAGCCGATGCTGATAAAACCCTTGTCGTGCAATGGATTGTAAGGAATGTTATGTTGATGAACATAGGTTTTTACTTCTTCGGTTGTCCATGACAACAAAGGATGATACTTGATGATCTGATTGGCTTCATCCCATTCCAGTTCTGTCAGATCCTGACGTGCAGGAGAATGTTCGGCACGTAATCCGGTGATCCATACAGATTGCCCTTGTAGCGCTTTTTTCAACGGCATTACTTTTCTGATATGACAACAGGCTGATCTCAATGCAACAGATTCATAAAATGCATTGGGACCATTCGATTCCACGTATTCACTGATCTCTGTCGCGTCGGGATAGTAAGCTTTGATGATAGTTTGATAAAACTCCAATGTCCGGCTCCAGGTACTATAGGTTTCAGGAAATAACCTTCCTGTATCCAATGTAAACAGTGATACCGTTAAATGATGACGATGAATGAGATCTGTGATCACCTGATCTTCATAACTAAAACTGGTAGAAAAGGTAACGGCATTGGGATAGTTGCGCAACAGAATACTGATGGATTCAGCAATGCTGCGATCTTTGATCTCTTGCGCTAACTGCGCCACAATATGGCTATTAAAAATTTCTGACATAATGATACAATGAATAAAAGGCGGGCAATCGGGATACAAACGGATGGATCAACAGACACAACAACAACAGATCTGCTTTCGATACAAGCAGCTGTTGCTTGATAAGGTTATATGGTATTGATTCATGTTCATATTGTCACTGCATCATCTGTTACATCCATAAAAAAGGCACTTCCGATGCTCAGTCAGAGGTGCCTTATATAGTTACAGTTGCTGTATATAAAAACTTCTGACTTATCTCTCCCGATATTTATCGGGATGGATTTGGCACCTTTTTCCACCTGAGACGGAAGTGGTTGCCAAGGCTTCATAGGGCCAATTCCCTCTGCCTTTCTGGATAAGTGATGTAAAGAACGCAAGGCAAATATAAGGGCAATTTTTTATTTCCTACAAATTTGGTAGACTTTTTTGTAAAAGAATTGTAAAATCATTTTCCGTATGCTCGTTAGTTTTTTTCTTGCTCACACAAGAGAACCTTTATTTTGCAGCATGACCAATATTAACGACGTTCAACTGGAGCAAGTGATCATTCACAAAGTCGGGAACCCTACACGTGGCGAAGAGCTGAAATTATCCACCAACCCACTAACCCTGAATGATGAGATCGTAAGAGGAATGCTGACTAAATATTTTTTATCACCCTTCAATGAACATGAACAATACCAGTTCACACACTTAAGCAGTTTAGAACTGAATGAGGTTTATCAATATGTTACCGGCATCTTTGACGATACGAAAAGCTTTGTTGCGCAATCTGCCCTACTTGCTTCTTTTCTTTACAATAAAAGCACACATGCCAGGGTAAAAGAGGTTGAATTGTATATAGCCCGATTTAGTCAGGTCCCATTTGGAACAGAATATGTGGATGCCATTGGTTTATTCAAAAGTGAAACAAAAGAAACCTTTTTAAAAGTGTTCCCACACGGACAAAGCTGGGAAGTAATAGCAGAAGATGGTGTGAACATCAATAAACTGGATAAGGGCTGTCTGATCTTCAAAAAAAATAGAGAAGAGGGATATGTCGTATGTGTAGTAGATAACACGAATAAACAGGATACGCAATATTGGGTGAATGATTTTTTACAAGTGACCAGAACATCGAATAGTTATCACCATACAGATGCTGCTCTGGGTATGTGTAAACTATTCATCAGCAATGAGCTGAATGAAAAATTTGAAGTGAATAAAGCTGATCAGATCGACTATTTGAACAAAAGCATTGAATACTTCAGTACCAAAGAGTCTTTTGATCTGAATGAATTTGCCACTGAGGTCTTACACCACCCTGAAGTAATCGATAGTTTTACTCAATACAAACAACAATATGAAGTGGCGAGACAAGTAAACATTGAAGACACTTTTGACATTCATTTAGCTGCAGTCAAAAAACAACAACGCGTTTTCAAGAGTGTATTAAAACTAGACAAGAACTTTCACATTTATATTCATGGCAGAAGAGACCTGATTGAAAAGGGGTATGATGAAATGAGTGGGAAGCATTTTTACAAGATCTTTTTTGATGAGGAGAGCTGAGGAAGCTCCAAGCTGCAGGCTACAAGCTACAAGTGAAACTATAGTCTTTATAATTAATCACTTCGAAATTGGGGGTGTCTCCTATAATTAAAGAAGAAGGAGATTTTTGAAATTTTGAATATATTACATCTAAGAATAATGCATCCGTATTCAATAATCCTAAATTATTCTTGTGCATGAAAAAAATTCTATCTCTATTTACGCTTGCCTGTATAACAACCCTATTCTTGACGAAATGCAAAGACAAGCTGATAAATAATTATTCTAGACCTGTCGTACTAAATTTTTATCTGAACAAAGCAAGCTTTTCATATCTCTCAAATAAAACAGTATATCTGCAGAACAGTAAGACGAGAATCGTCATTGACTCACTTAAAATTTCATCTAATAAAAGCAAATTCTTAATTGACCCATCTATTCATGACCTTTCTTTACCCTACCTGATTTTTTATTACGACAGTGTATATAATGTTAATACGGGACAAAGTGTTAAGTTAGAAAGGGTTTTAGGATACCATAACCCTTTTTACAAAAGAGTGTTTTCGACTAGCTTTTATATAGAGTCAGGAATGAATGCGCTTTATTTTTATATCTATGCTTTAGATACTAAACTAGGAAAAAGAGTTCTACCAGATGAATTCGTTGACTTGTCAACCGCACATAAATCCCTGAGTCCTCAAAATGATATTGCTCTTAAAAACATTACTCTTTCACATACAAAAAACAAGCTTGATTCAGCATATCATTTCAAATACAATAAAAAAATTATCCGGAAATACCCATACTCATTTTTTTTATTAGAACAACTTTATCTGTTAAAAGAAAACTTTAGCAAAGAAGAAATAACAACACTTTTATCCTTTTTTGATGATAGTATAAAAGATAAAACGCTATACCAGTTAATCAGGGGTTATATTAATAATATAGAATCATACGATCAGGTATTCCCTTTCTCAATTAATCTTGAAAATTCAAATAAAATAATTAAAGAAATAGGAGTAGAAAAAGCTAAATATCATCTAATTATTTTTTGGGCATGGTGGTGTAAGCCTTGTCGAGAAGAAATACCTTCTTTAAAGCAGTTATATAGTCAGAAAAAAAATATCGGCTTAAATATTTATAGCGTTTCTACTGATCAAGAGAAAAATAAATGGCGAGAGGCATTAATACAAGAAAAAATGCCTTGGGAACAATTTATTGTGGATCAAGACTCCTACGCACAATTAATGTCGATATATGATCTTACACTAATCCCTAAATCGTATCTCTTTGACAGCTCGTACAAACTTATCAGATCATTTTCAGGTTTTGATACTAAATCTTTTCAAGAGTTAGTAGCTATTTTGAAATAGTAATAGATCTATCAGCTATCCATCTATACCCTTGAAGAAAACAGCTTATATTTATTCTACAAAAGTTTCAACATGAACGCTACTAGAAGATCCTTTCTGAAAACAAGCAGTTTTGCTGCAGCAGCTATTGCTTTATTTCCTAAATCCTTATTAACATCCGGGAATGCCAAAATGCTGACAGGTGTTCAGTTGTATTCTGTGCGTGAGGCTATGCGCAAAGATCCTCTAGCCACTTTGAAAGCCTTGTCTGATATGGGCTACCGTTATGTAGAACATGCCAACTATGTCAACAGAAAATTTTACGGATACACTGCAAAAGAATTCAAAAAAGTGCTGGCTGATCTCGGTATGCAAATGCCCAGCGGACATACCGTTATGGGTAAACAACACTGGGATGCAGGTAAAAAAGAATTCACAGATCTCTGGAAATATACAGTAGAAGATGCCGCTGAAGTTGGACAAGAACTCGTGATCAGTCCATGGTTAGATGCCGATCTTCGCAAAACACTGGATGAAATGCTTGCTTATATGGAAGTCTTCAATAAAAGCGGAGAACTTTGTAAAGCTGCCGGTATGCGTTTCGGTTATCATAACCATGATTTTGAATTTACTGCCAAACTCAATGGCATGACCGTTTATGATATCATCTTAAAAAATACAGACCCCTCTTTAGTAGTACAGCAATTAGATATGGGTAACCTCTACCATACCGGGGTCAATGCATTGGAAATCGTACACAATAATCCCGGACGATTTGTATCGGTACATGTAAAAGATGAAATTCAAAAAGCAGATGGTAAATCTTTTGAAAGTACCATTCTGGGTAAAGGTGTAGCCAATACCAAAGCGATCACTGATCTCTGCAAATCAAAGGGCGGTACTTTACATTTTATCATTGAACAAGAAGCCTATCAAGGTGTAGATCCTATTGAGTGTGTAAAGCAGGATTTGGCAGTGATGAGAGAGTGGGGATATTGAGCGGCGAGCTACGAGCTATGAGCTTCATGCTGCAAGCTACAAGCTGCAAGTTTTGTTGCAATGCTCAATACATACTCAGCAATATCTATCCGCGCAAATCATAAAAATCATAATAAATCTGCGGCCCATAAAACTATTCGAAAGAATAAATATTTACTTCAATAATTTGTAAGTAAGGATAGTTTCGTACATAATCAGGTAACACATATTGATCATGATCACGAAAAGCGGCTATTTTTATTTTTTGAGATAATAGCTGCTGTAGTTCTGCTTCCGATGGCCACCAATGATAGGCCGTGATGGATGGATTGTAAAACATAACATTCTTATCGTCATGACTATTCATATTGATGACAACCCTTGTATCAGGATCTATGTATTTAGATAAATCTTTGTATATCCTCGCATTAGCAATACGCTTATTTCTTTCTGTATTTTCTTTTGAAAAATAATCTGTATAAAACTGAATATTTGCCACCATCAAAGCCACAACAATAACAGTAAGCGGAAATAAATACTTAAATCTTTCAAAGTGTATAATCTTATCAATCGTAACAGCGATATAGATAAAACCAATGGGTGCCACAAAAAAGAAAAAGCTTTCCATTTTTGTTTGCACAATAAAAGAAAAGAAGAAAAAAGTAAATAGAAAGTTGATGGTCAATGCCCTAGACAACTTTGTATTCAAATACTTGTCTTTCAAAGTAAATAACATTCCCGGCAGTATCAACCAGTATAGGAAATAACCAAAATATGGATCAAATAAATTGAGATAATAATACCAAGGACCACTATGTCCTTCCAACGCTTTGGACAGATGTTGGGTATTGTATGCAAGCTCATGAGCAGCTTCTTTCGGAAATGCTGTATGAATATAAATTTGCCATGGAAGAAATACAAGAACGCATATCAATAGCGCCCATGAGTAATGAAGGAGCGATTTTTTGGTTCTGAATTCCTTGAATAAACCGGCTAAAAAAGTCCAACCCAGAAATACCACTAAACCTGTTAACCATTTATTGAGTATAGCCGCACCGGCAAAGCAACCGATCCAGAAAGCCCATTTTATAGTAGGTTTTCGCAGATATTCTGCAAAAGCCCACAGACTACACAAAATATAAAACTGATGTGCAATATCATTATGATCTGTTGTTTGAATACCGGCAATGGATCGGATCTGAAAACAAGAAAAGGTCATCATGACAGCAGCAAGTATGCTAATACGTTGGTGCTGATTAGACAACAACCACGCGATCCTGTAGGTAAGTAAGATCATCAAACTCCCCATCAGTACACTGGGTAATCGAAACCCAAATTCTGAAATTCCGAAAACCTTCATACTCATGGCCATCTGCCACATAAACAATGGTTGCTTATGTACCCATATATAATTAGACCACCAATGCGTATAATCATAAGGCAGCACCGGATTCAATAACAACATGGGCTGGAAGGGATGCTCCATCATGTTTCTTGCTACCAATGCATGAAAACGCTCATCCCATGGATGCAAGAATGGATCAGCAGCAGCCATGAACAAACGAATCACCGATCCAATGATAAACAACAAAAATATCCAAGGATGATTTCGAATATAGTTGCGTATAGAAGATATCATGGCATTAAATTAAAGCAAATTACCAATAGTTATTCAACCGCCCATGTTGGTCGTCTGACTAATATGCGTATGGTGTTCAATACATACATGCTTAGCAATATCTATCTGCGCAAATCATGAAAATCATGATAAATCTGCGGTCCATAAAAACACAGTCAAAAATCACATTCACCGATATCCGCCCATATTAGTCGCGCAACTAACATAATCATAAAAACCTTCTTTATATTTGGTATTACCCAAAACCAATACCATGCGATTACTGCTTTGTCTATTACTTGTTTCTTCTTTTTCATTTGCACAAAATTTTACCCCTGCTGAAACACAGCGCTGGGAGAAACAAGCGAAAAATGTAACCATCATTAAAGATACCTGGGGTATTCCACATATCTATGGTAAAACAGATGCAGATGCAGTTTTTGGTTTATTGTATGCACAATGCGAAGAGAACTTTGCGCGTGTTGAAAGAAATTATTTAGAAGTCTTGGGCAGACAAGCAGAAGCTGATGGTGAACGAATGCTATATGCGGATCTGCAAATGCGTTTGATCGTAGATAGCGCAGAAGCCATTAAAGATTATAACAATAGTCCGGACTGGTTTAAAAAACTACTCAATGCTTTTGCAGATGGTATCAATTACTATTTGTATAAACATCCCCAAACCAAACCTAAAGTACTCACCCGTTTTGAACCCTGGTTTCACTTGATGTTTACTGACGGCAGTGTTTCCGCTACAAGAACAGGCGGTATTGCTTTAGAAGAGGTACGCAATTTTTACAGTGGGAATAAAAATGCAACTGCTTATCAACCGGTAGTCAATCAAGATGTTGAGACACGTGGCTCCAATGGTTTTGCCATTGCACCCAAACTCACCAGTAATGGCAATGCCATTTTATATATCAATCCGCATGTACCTTTTTATTTCCGTCCGGAAATGCAGATGGTAAGTGAAGAGGGATTAAATGCCTATGGTGCAGTTACCTGGGGGCAAATGTTTGTGTACCAAGGTTTCAATGAGCATTGTGGTTGGATGCATACCACAGGTTATGCTGATGTGGCTGATTTGTATGAAGAAAAAGTAAGAAATAGTAATGGCACTTGGGTATATGAATATGAAAAGGAATCAAAAAAAGTAAACACAAAAAATATTACCGTCAGCTATTTAAAAGATGGCAAACAAATAGCTGTTCCCTTCACCGGTTATTTTACCCATCATGGACCGGTAATGGGTAACCGCAATGGTAAATGGTTGGCCTTAAAAGAATTCAATCGTTCATTGAGTGCATTGATACAGTCTTGGGTTAGTACCAAAGCCAATAATCTAGATGAGTTTAAAGAAGCCATGCGCTTGTTATCGAATACCACCAATAATACCGTCTATGCCGATGATAAAGGAAACATCGCCTACTGGCATGGAGATTTTGTTCCCAAGAGAGATCCTTCTTTTGATTTCACCAGACCGGTTGATGGAAGTACCAAAGCAACAGAATGGCAAGGCGCACACCCCTTAGAAGAAATTGTACAAGTACACAATCCATCTGTAGGTTGGATACAAAACTGTAACGCTACTCCATTCACCGCATCCGGAAAAGATAGTCCGGATAAAAATAAATATCCATCTTACATGGCACCCGATGGAGAAAATGCAAGAGGTATCAATGCGGTACGATTATTATCTACAGCCAATAACCTCACATTAGATAAAGTCATTGAATTGGGTTATAACCATTATCTCGCTGCTTTTGATTTTTTAATTCCGGCTTTACTCAAAGACTATGATGGTTATTCAGATGCCAATATGAAAGCAACACTGAAAGAAGCTATTGAACTTCTTCGCAATTGGGATAAAACTTCATCTGTATCTTCTGTGGCCACGACTATTGCTATTGATTGGGCCAATCAACTCGGACAATTTGTGCCAAGTGCCGAAACCATGGAAGAGGGTACCAATGCCATTAAACGATATGAAGACATGGCAAAGCTTTCTGCGAGCCAGAAACTCGAGTCTCTGAAAAAAGTGTTGGGTGATCTTACCAAAACTTATGGCGATTGGCGTCAGCCTTGGGGTGCCATCAATCGCTACCAGCGTGTGGCAGAAGGCGAAAGATTTGATGATAATAAACCCAGTATCGCTGTTCCATTGGCATCATCCCGTTGGGGTTCTTTACCTGCCTTTGAGAGTAGATCAGGTAATGGATACAATAAACGTTATGGCGTATCCGGTAATAGTTTTATTGCAGCGGTTGAATTTGGAAAAAAATTAAAAGCTAAAACCATTCTCACCGGTGGACAATCAAACGACCCTAAGTCTCCCAATTTTACAGATCAAGCCGAAGGATTTATCAATGGAAAATTCAAGGATATATTCTTTTATAAAGAAGATGTGATGAAAAATAAAGTAAAGACCTATCAACCGGGGGAGTAGTGGGAAGAAACAAGTAATAGGGTGCAAGTAACAAGTAAGAATTCAAGATGCAAGAAACAATAGATTTAAGTTTTGGAAAGTTTCGAAACTTTCCAAAACTTATGGAAGTTATTGTTCATGATCAAAAACAGCCTTATAATACGTTGTATCCTTTTCTGAAAAATTGATACGCCTGTTGTCTTTTCCTTTTAATTCAAACTCATCATTCACCGTAAATTTTACTTCTGTGAATTTGTAGCCGGTAACAAAAGTGGCAGTCACTGTATAGGTCGTATCTTTTTTGATAGCAGTCATTGCAGTACTATTATCCCAACTCAATGGTTTGTCATCACCTCTAATACCTACGGTTTCAATATTCTTCACCTGACTCACATCCAGTTCAAACACTACTGTCTTTTGATACGTTTTTTGAACACATCCTGTAATCAACAATGCGAATAAGCATATGTATATCAAATTATTTCGCATGGGTAAACTGTTTTTTAGTGATGAGATAATCCAACCCAAATCTCCCGGATCCTATAATCAGGGTATAGATGGCTACCCATAGAAAACCCATACCGCCTAACATACCCCATAAGCCATTATTGATCTGTTGTATGAAAACGGCAACCATCATGGTACATACTACTAAAAATGAAAATAATCTTGTTTGCAAACCCAATACCAGAAAAACACCTCCCACCGCTTCACTGAAAGCACCCATCCAGGCAAAAAATCCAGGGAACATAGCAAAAATGCCACCATAGGCTTTTACATCTTCCGGAAACCAGAATACAACTTCAAATAGTCCGAGGTTTTTATCTGCGGGAGACCAAGGCACTCCAAATTTGGAAGCCCCAAAATCAACAGCCAACAAGTAGCCGCATACAATACGTGGAATAGCCATGAGCAGGTCCTGCCACCAATAGGGCATTACCAAGGGTTGAGTGATTTTCTTAAGCATGTGTTGTTATTAAGCAGGGAATAATAAGGTAGTCTTTATCAAGGACAAAACCCACCTTTAAAATCCGTTTACAATAGAATGCACGAAAGGTTCAATAAGTTCTAATAATTTATTTGTACGGCAAACTGTCCTTTAAAAGATAGCTCCGGACCAAAGCCTGTCGCTATTCGAATTGGGATCTTGATTCTTGTGCCTTTCTTGAAGCTTGTCGTTTGTACCTTGTAGCTTATCATATTATTTTAGCCACAGATTCACAGATTATGAAAACGCCGGACTAAAGTCCGGCGCTATCTAAAATTGATTTCTTGTTTCTTACTTGCGGCTTGTAGCTTACAACTTGAAGCTTTTCAAAAGAAACGCCGGACTAAAGTCCGGCGCTATCTAAAATTGATTTCTTGTTTCTTACTTGCGGCTTGTAGCTTGCAACTTGAAGCTTTTCAAAAGAAACGCCGGACTAAAGTCCGGCGCTATCTAAACTTGAATCTTGTTTCTTACTTGCGGCTTGTAGCTTGCAACTTGAAGCTTTTCAAAAGAAACGCCGGACTAAAGTCCGGCGCTATCTAAACTTGAATCTTGTTTCTTACTTGCGGCTTGTAGCTTGCAACTTGAAGCTTTACTACCTTTACTTCAGTTGTTTCAACAACTCATTCACCGCGGCTTCCAATTGCTGATCACGACCTTTAATCACCACATCATAATCGTTCATCAGTTTGATATCGGGTTCGGTCTGTGCATTTTCTAAGTATTCATTTCTGATACCTTTCACCCCTACAGGTGGAACACCCCAGCGAATACTATTGTCTTGTAAAGCCTCCCAACCGGCGAAAGTACAGGTACCCGGTACGGGCATTCCTACTAATTTACCAATGCCCAGTTCTTTGTAAGCATAAGCATAACAATGTCCGTCACTGTAGTTAGCCTCATTAGCGATAGAAATACTAGGCTTGGTCCAGCGGAAATTGGGTTCATAGCCATTACTTCTGGTATCCGTAGTATAATCAAAGAATTTTTTACCGCTTAAGAACATGGCAAGATCTGCAACCAGATCTCCACCACCATTAAAACGGGTATCTACTACAATTCCTTTTTTATTGACATACTTACCCATGATCTCTTCATAAGTGGTTCTGTACGCATTATCATTCATACCGGGAATATGTACATAACCCAATTGACCATTACTCAATCGCTCTACTTCATCCTGATTTCTCTTCACCCATCTTCTATACAACAATCCGTTTTCTTCACCGGTAGCAATAGGCTTTATGGTTACTTCCGTTTTGGTAGTACCGTCTACAAGCGTCAGTAATGTATTTTGTCCGGCTTTACGATTCAGGTACTGAGCGATATCCGTATCTGCTGCAATGGTTACACCATCGATGGCTTCAATGATCATTCCGGGTTTGATATTGATATCCGCTCGATCCAATGGACCGCCTTTGATCACTTCTTCAATTTTATAACCTACTCCTTTATAATTCTGATCATAGAAGACACCTAAAGAAGCTGTTGCATCTGCATTGGCTACAAATGAATTATAAGAAGCACCACTATGACTCACATTCAACTCACCCAATAATTCACTCAGCATTTCTGCGAATTCGAAATTGTTACCGATGTGTGCAAGATGACGCTCATAATCGGGTTTATAACTATCCCAATTAACACCATGCATGGTTCTGGTATAAAAAGTTTCTTTGGTTCTGCGCCATACATGCTCAAACATGAATTGTCTTTCTGCCGCTACATCCAATGTCATTTCACCATTGATACTAACTACATCTCTCTTACCACTGTTCGGTTCGATTTTTGAAATGCCTCCATTGGCTGCTAAGAAAATATTTTTCTGCTCCTTATCCCATACCATATTTCCACCTTGAGCATTCAAGGTTACCAGCATCTTGGTTTCGCGAGTACGCAGATTGGTGGTCCAGAGATTCACGCCTCTTTCAAAACGTGTGAGATAGTAAAGGGTTTCGCCATCCTTACTCACCAATGCATCACTCATTTGAGATGAATGGATCGTTAATTTGGCTTTGCGCATATTCAATCCTTCCCACTCAATCACCACACTGTCTTTTTTTGCTGCTGATTTTTTGCCGGTATCTGCTTTAGCTTTGGTGTCTTCTATTTCTTTTTGCAACGCAGCATCTTCTTTACTCAGTTTGAATTTGTCAAATGCTTCTTGTGTGAAGAACATAGCGTACACATCTGCCTGAGCACCGCCACTCTGTGCTACCGCTTTCAAACCATCTCTATTGCTGAACCACATCATGGCTTTTCCACCTAGTATCCATTTTGCACGACTATCATTAAAACCACTTTCAGTGAGGTTAATCGCTTTTCCTTTTCCATCTGCAGACACCAATCCTATTTCGCCCGGAGCAACACCGGGAACAGAATAATCAAACAAGAACCATTTACCATCCGGACTCCACTGGAAGTACTGATCATTATCACCATTCGAGAACAATTCTTTATCAGTAAGAATGGTTCTGGTTTGTTTGGTAGCAATATTGTACACTTTCAGTGTCATTCTGTTTTCAATAAAAGCAATTTCTTTTCCATCTGGTGAATAAGCAGGCTCATAGTTTTCATTGTTGTTAGCAATAACTGCCGTCTCATTCAATACAGTAGATGCATAGAAATAAGGCTCTTCGCTTCTTTGTTTCTTGGTTTCAAATATTTTCCAGCTATTGCCTCTTTCAGAACTGTATAAGAGTGTTTTACCATCAGGAGAAAAGCTTACCAATCTTTCCTGCTCCGGTGTGTTGGTAATTCTTTTGGTAACACCTCCATCCACACTGCTTACAAATACTTCACCGCGGAAGATATATGCAACTTCTTTTCCATTGGGAGAAACAGCCATATCTCTTACGCCGCCATTCACAGGTACCACTCTTGTATTATTACTGCGTATATCAGTTACAATATTGACACTCACTTTCTGTGGACGTGCATTTCCTTTCATGGTATACAGTTCGCCATCATAACCAAAACAAAGCGTACCATCACTCGCTACACTGAGGAAACGAACAGGGTGTTTTTTGAAGCTGGTCAATTGCTGAGACTTACCACCATCGATTCCCAATTTGTGTACATTGAAAGAACCGCTTTCTTCACTCAAATAATAAAATGCTTTATCGGCATCGGTGAAAACCGGGTTTCTATCTTCACCATTGAATGTGGTGATTTTTTTATGTGTCTTTGCATTGTTATCATAGATCCAGATATCTCTGGCGATCCCGGAAGTATGGTGTTTACGCCATTGGTTCTCTCCTCCTTTTTTATCCTGATACAACATGAATTGTCCATTGCTGCTTAGATTTACCCATTCTGCAGGCGTGGTAAGCACTTGCTCTACACGACCTCCATTCACAGATACTTTATATAATTCGGGTTGTGAACCGGTGGGGTAAGTACGATTGCTCGCAGCATCCTGACGGGTTGAACCAAAGAGTACAGCTTTATTATCCGTAGTAAAACTATAAGGAAATTCCGGTACGGAATGATAGGTGAGTCTTTTTGGTTCTCCACCCTCGGCAGCTACTAAAAAGACATCAAAATCGCCATAACGATCGCTTGCAAAAGCAATCTGTTTGCCATCTTTACTCCAGATTGGCATGAGGTCATTGGCTTCATGCAAGGTGAGCATGGTAGCCGTACCTCCTGAAGTGGGTACTTTATAAATATCTCCTTTGTAGGTAAATGCGATGGTTTTACCATCGGGTGAAATAGCCGAATAACGCATCCAGTTAGGATCGTTTTGAGCTGATGACTGTAAACAAGCCATCAAAGAAAACAAGGCAATGGATAATTTTCTCATATCAGAAATTAAAATGAAGCGGTAATTTAAGAAAGAACTGGCAAGATTTTCGGGGAGTTTGATAAAAGAAGGCAGTAATCGGTAAAGGTGGATTTTCAGTATCTTGTTTTGTGTAGAATGGGCCGCAGATTTTTATGATAGATTATGATTTTAAATTATTTATCTGCGCTCATCATCACAAATCATAAAAATCTGCGGCCCATAAAACAGACTCATGAAATCATCTTTGTTATTCATACTAGTCCTCTGCTATTCAAGTTCTATAGCCCAGCAGCGAGTAAGCGAGATGGGTTTGAAGATTGGTGTTCTTGAAACCGGAAAGCTCAATAGCATTACCGATGTGAAAGGTGTACAAGTGGGACATACCACAATGATTCGCGGCACTGATATACGTACCGGTGTTACGGCTATTCTGCCCCATGCCGGTAATCTCTTTCAACAAAAAGTACCTGCTGCTATCTATGTAGGAAATGGATTTGGTAAACTGGCCGGCAGCACACAAGTAAAAGAACTGGGTAATATTGAATCACCCATTATTCTCACAAACACATTAAGTGTAGCCACTGCTATGGAAGCAGTGATTGATCATACCCTCTCTCAAAAAGGAAATGAAGAAGTACAATCCGTCAATGCAGTAGTGGGTGAAACCAATGATGGCGGATTGAATGATATCCGCAGTAGACATGTGCGTAAAGAAGACGTGTTGAATGCTATTCATACTGCTTCAGATAGAATAGTAACAGAAGGCTCAGTGGGTGCGGGAACGGGTACTGTTTGTTTTGGTTTCAAAGGAGGTATTGGTAGTTCTTCCAGAAAATTACCGGAGAGCTTAGGTGGCTATACGATTGGCGTACTCGTGCAAACCAATTTTGGTGGTGTATTAGAGATCAATGGAGCGCCTGTTGGACAAGAACTTGGTCAATTTAGTTTTAGTAGGGAGTTGAGTAAGAAATCTGATGGCTCTTGTATGATCGTAGTGGCTACGGATGCGCCATTGGATAGTCGCAACCTGGAACGCTTAGCCAAACGTGCATTCATGGCATTGGCGAAAACAGGAGGTATCGCTTCCAACGGTAGTGGTGATTATGTGATTGCATTTTCAACAGATAGTAGTTTAAGAGTGCCGCATGTAGCCCGTACAAAAACAATTACTTCGTCATTATTGGTGAATGATGCTGTTACTCCTTTATTTCTTGCCGCCATTGAAGCTACTGAAGAAGCCGTGTTGAATTCTTTGTTCATGTCTAAGACCATAAAGGGAAAGAATAATCGTGAAGTACCGGGATTACCGGTGGAGAGAGTGAAAGAAATTTTAAAGAAGTATAACAAGATTAAATGAGGAGGATGGAACACGGATTGTCATGATAGTCATGATCAATCATGATTTTTTTAAAAACTATCCGCGTTGATCATGAAAATCATGAGAATCTGTGTTCTATTATACAAAAAACTCTTACTTGCATCATGATTAGTTATATCAACGGAGCATTTATTGATTCAACAGCCGCTGCCATCCCCGTCAACGATCTGGGTTTACAACGTGGGTATGGTGTTTTTGATTTCTTACGTGTAAAAGGGTCACAACCTCTTTTTCTACAACAGCATATCGATCGATTGTATCGCTCATTGGAATACATGCGTTTACAATTACCACATCGTAAAGAAGAATTGATCACCATCATTCAATCCTTGATCGATCAAAATCAATTGCCACACTCCGGTATTCGTATCACCGTAACCGGCGGTGCTTCACCGGATGGATATACACCCGTTGAGCCGCATCTCATCATTGTACAACAGGCCATTCCTGAACCACCTGATACCATGCTGACATTACCCTATCAACTTGTTACCCATCATTACCGTAGACAATTACCCGAGGTAAAAACCACTGATTATCTCATGGCCATTTGGTTACAACCTTGGATCAAAGAGCAAGGCGCACAAGATGTGTTGTATCATGCCGATGGATGGGTGAGTGAATGTCCGCGTTCCAATTTCTTTATGATCACACAAGAAAATGTTCTTATAACCCCCAAGGAAGGAATGTTGAAAGGAGTAACAAGGGCCAATATCCTTTCTGTAGCCGGGGAAATCATGCAGGTAGAAGAAAGACCGGTAAGTTTGGAAGATATCCGCAATGCCAAAGAAGCTTTTGTTTCCAGTTCTACCAAACGAATCATTCCGGTAACCGGGATTGACAATTTATTTAATCAACATTATGATAATGACAGTATAGTTAAAAGATTATTTCAGAGTTTAGTTGAACTGGAATTACAGTTTTAATCTACTCAATTAGAGTCGATTACTAATCAGTAAACATTTCTAAAATAGACCTTAAAAGCAACTTGTTGTACGCTACTACGTGATCTATGCAGAGAAGATGTCCGCTATTGTTGATTTTCATACAGAGTAGAACTTTATTTTGGAAATTCTGCATTTACTAAAAGTCAAAATTCAGTAGCGCATTTTCTTTACAGAACAAACGAAAACGAGAAACATTTAAAATTAGCTTTTGCAAGCGATTTGTATCATAGCTTTAAAAGCCCAACACTAGTACCACTATTGCACTCAGAGCATCAAACATACAGATTCAGTGAAACCACGATTACATTAGTAGCCCCCAAACAAAATGAGCTACGCAAAGACTGGCAGGAAAATCGTTTGACACATTTTCCATTTTGGGGTAAATGCTGGCCCGCCGCAAAAGCATTGGCAGGTTTTCTGGTGCAACATCCCCATTATGTTCAGGACAAAAAAGTATTGGAACTGGCGGGCGGACTAGGGCTCCCATCACTCATTGCCGCTCAGTATGCAAAAGAAGTATGTTGTTCTGATTTTCTTCCTGAACCATTGCAGTATGTGCAGGCATCGGCAACATTAAATGGTATACTGCATCTAACTACGCGATTGATTCATTGGCAACAACTTCCTAAAGGTCTCACTGCTGATGTATTACTATTGAGTGATATCAACTACAACCCCTCCGATTTTGATGCACTCAATCAAATGCTCCAATACTTCTTAGACCAAGATACCCTCATCTTATTGAGTACACCACAGCGCATCATGGGTAAATCTTTTATCGAAAAGTGGGCGCCTTATCAACAGCATCATGAAGTGTTTGGTAATGATATTAGTTTGTTCGTTTTGGGCGGTTTGTAGAAATTTTATCCGAATTGTAAGGATACTCAAATGTGGATGATACCAAATAAAAAACCGCTTCATTTTAAGCGGTTTTTTAAAAAATATTATTTCTATGAGTCATTACACAATGATATCTTTTTGCATAGTGGTAAGTTTGGTTGATTGATAATGCTAATATACAGAATTATTTATATCGCTATAAGTAAATTAGCATTTAGTTAAGAACGTCGGTATAGAAACTATGTTTATAATAGCCTGATTTTATTGAGGTTATGTTGTGATATTTTTTTATAAAGTTGCCTTGCAATCCGCTTAATCCATTTCTTACATAAACATGAATTTCCAGATAAGAGTTTCGAGAATTTAATATTTCCTTGATCTTAATATCCGATCCAGCTTCGTTAACAATGCGAAAAAATCTAAACTGAGCTGCATTTGTTTTTGTGTCTTCGAATAAGGCTTGCAGGCCTCCTTGTAAATAGGAAATACCAACTTCATATCCCTCAAAAGAGGCAATAAGCTCAGAAGAAATATCAGCTCCACTTGTATTCGTTCTTTCTCGATGAAAAATTCTTATTTGTAAATCGTAGGCTTTAAATAATGAAGTATTAACGATTTTAAATCTAAGGTGTTCTGCAATATCTCCATTAGCAGGTAGTTGAGCGATGTGCGTACAAATATTAATTGATGGCTTTAGAATTATTATTAACAGTACAATAAATATTAATCCACCGAATATTTCTGTTAAAAGACCATCTAACCTTGCAATAGAATAGTTTTCATAGTCTGGCTTTATTCTAAAAAAAATATAAGTTAGAATACTTATGCATGTTACTATAAAGCAAAATAAATTAAATACCATTTTTTTCATGTAGGTCTATTTTGGTTAATAGAAATAAAAATATTGATTTTTTATAGCAAAAAATTTCTTGTAAATGAGTGTGCCGCAGGCAAAGCGGCTAAGACAAGTCGTATATCTGTAAAGAAGAAAATAACTGATTTAGTTCCTATAGCAATGAAGTAAGAACATCTTATTTACATTGGTTTTTACAATGGTATTACTTAATTAAAAGCGCCTGAATTAGGTATACTCTTTGGAGTTGCAATCAGAAAAATTATTAATACAAATTAATCAACAGGAGGAGTCACAATTACTATTCTACAAATACATTTCTTTTTTTTAAAATAAAAGAACGCTACAACATGGGTATCACTACTGAAGCAAGTCATTTGCTAAAAAAATTCGCTCTAGTTATTTTAATAGAACACGGATTATCATGATTGTCATGATCAGTCATGATTTTTATCCGCGTCAATCATAACTATCATAATAATCTGCGGCCCATCCTTCACTAAAAAAAGCAAGGAATAATCTTCCCCTTATTACGCTGATCAAAAAACCAGATAAAAGAAATTTCACTACTACCGGTAAACCCATTGCTTTTACGCAGATCTGACTGAGTAATATCATAACTAATACCAACTTGAAAACTTTCCGTTCTCAATCCGGTATATGGATATATAGCATCACCTGCTCTCAACCAAGCTCCTGTATATAAATGATAGCCACTGCTACCAATACCCCAGCCATAAGCTCCGCCGATCACAGCTTGCGTATTCCTTGCCTGTTGCATCAAGTTGGCACTCAAGAAAATTTCATCCTGCTCATTTGTTTTTAGTAAAGCACTTCCATGCAATACATATCTACGTGCGAGTCGACTATTTTGTCCGGTAAAAAAATTCAGTCGCGGACCCGTGAGATGAAAAGCGGCTGCTCCGAAACTAAATGCATTGCCGGCTTCATCTGCATAATTGTATAAGATACCTGCATTCACAGAAGCATATGCCACTGAGCGGTTGTTGATACCCTCACCACTGGGTACTGACAAATTAAAACCACTGCTGGTAAATTGATTGCCAAAACTGACCTTATTAAAGTCTACCACATTTCTCCCAAAAGCCGCTTGTATACCAATACCAATCGATTGATTTCCCTCTTCATCCAATCCCTTATTGAATCCTGTTGATAAAGCGATATAACTATTCTTATAAATACCACCGGCTGCTACATCATACATGGCATGTAATCCCAAACCCCATCGATCGCGCTCAGGTAATTGTTTGCGCATGATTCTGGTATCAAAAGAAACAGCAGCCGTTTGATAAGGCGTTGAGATATTCGCCCACTGGTTTCTAAAATTCACCGCCAACCGTTGCGATTCATCCATATACCCCGTCAATGCAGGATTGAAACTCAAAGGAGAACTGAAATACTGAGAAAAATAAGGATCCTGTCCCGCTGCAATATTGCAGGAGAGGAGGAGTAAGAGGTATAGTGTTAGTTTTCTCATTTCTTGTTTATGGCCCGTGGACCATGGTCCATAGTCCATAGTCCATGGTGAAAACAATTTTTTACTGTGATCGAAGATGGTCTATAAATCATGGTAAAAACCAAAACCCCTTCCTACTATGGACCATGGTCCATAGTCCATAGTCCATGGTGAAAACAAAGTTTTTTACTGTGATCGATGATCGTCTATAAATCATGGTAAAAACCAAAACCCCTTCCTACCATGGACCATGGACCATCAACCATGGACTATCTCAACAACATCACCGTTCCCGTTCTTCTCACCACTTGGCCTTGAAGGTCTACTGCTTCGGCGATCCAAGTGTAGGCACCGATGGGTTGTGCTACGCCTAAGTATACACCATTCCATCCTTCCGCAGACGTAGCACTGTTGGTGGAGAAGATCATATTACCCCAACGATTGAATACTTTGAAATAATTCAATTGACGCATACCCACCAATATCGGAAACAGTCGATCATTTTGTCCGTCATTGTTGGGGGTAAATCCTTCTGGCACAAAAACATCTGTACCCGGAATAATTTTTATGAGTACGGTATCTGTTGTTACACAACCTATATCCGATGTTATAGACACTGTATACAAAGTGGTTTCATTCACCGTAATAATAGGTGAAGCAATCCGTGGCTGATTCACACCTGCTACCGGTGACCACAAATATTGATTACCGATATTGCCTCTAGCATTCACCGTCACCGCTACACCACGCAATGTTTCTACATCCGGATAACGAACAGACCTGGCAGCAGTTCGTACAATATATTCCATTGTTTTACTGGCACTCACTGCACAGTTTGGATTACTGGCGGTTAACCTCACCTGATAAACACCCGGTGTAATATATGCGTATTGCGTAGAGAATTGATTGGAACTAGAGCCATCACCAAATTCCCATAGCCAGTTGATACCACCTGCATTATTGGTTTGTGATCTGTTTTGAAAAGAAGCGCTTACACCCACACAAGTATTGGTAACAGCAAAATCAACGATGGGTTGCGACAATAATTCCAATACAATATTTTCTGATGCTTGTCTGGTACAACCTTGTGCAGAAGTAAAACGAACCGTATAAGTTCCCGCAGTGGCAGCAGTATAAGTAGCAGTAGTGGCACCCGGAATGGTTTGTCCGTTTCGTAACCACTGATAATTGGTAGCTCCCGATGCGGTTAATGTGAGTGTGCCGTTTTCACAAATAAAGTTAACCGGAGGTGTTTGCAATTGTCCCGAAGGAATTGGGTTTACGGTAACCGATACCGGCAAGCTACTCCTACAACCGGTTACATTACTGGTAGCACGAATATAGTAGGTACCTGAATTGTTGATTTGGGCAGGATTACCAATCTCTGCATTCAATGCCGCATCGATATAATAATTGAAGCGCAGATTGTTTTCACTTCCTGCAATGATTTCATTGCGTGTAAGATCAATCAATGATGGCGCACAAACGGCGGTTGGATTATTCACCACCAATACCGGCGGCGGATTGATAACAACCTGCACCGGCACTACAGTACTACAGCCTGTTGTGGGTGTTCCTTTGATATAGTAAGTTCCTGATTGTGCAATGGCATTGGCATTGTTTAAAGTAACGGTGCCTAGTGCATCTGTGAAATAAGTATAAGTAAGTCCGGTAGTGCTTCCATTCGTAATCGCAGCACCAGTAATATCAACGGTATTCGGTGCACATACAGCAGCCGGTGTATTCACCACCATGGCCGCTTGTGGTAGAATAGCAACGTTTACGGGTCTGATAACAGAACAGTTGTTGACGGTTTCAATAGCACGTATATAATAAGTACCACTAGTACCAACAGAAGAAGGTGCTGTAAGTGCTGTGCTGGCAGTGGCGTTGGTCCAGTAAGAATATTGCAACCCTGCACTGCTTCCGGTGGTAATGGCAGCGGCGGTAAGATTGACGGTGCCGGGAGAACAGATCGGTATGGGGTTGGTAATATTCAAAGTTGGTAATGCGTGAACGGTCACCACAACAGGTGCTGCGGTATTGGAACATCCATTTGCATCTGTAACGGTAACACTGAATGTACCTGAATTGGTAATATTGGAAAGGGTATTGGTTGTAGCACCATTACTCCATAAATAGCTGACAGCGTTATTGGCAGTGAGGTTTACGGAGTTGCCGGCGCAAAAGGTGAGTGAACCGTTGGGGGTGATGGTGGCAACGGGTAATGCGTTAATTGTTTTAATAGATGTTACTGTATTTGTACAATTATTTCCATTTGTTACTGCATAGGATACTGTTGTTGTTCCTACTGTTGATCCCGTTAGTACACCAGATCCATTAATAGTCGCATTCGCATTATTCACTGACCATACACCACCATTGGTTGCATTGGCTAATGTGATATTTGATCCAACACACACTGCATTCAATCCGGTAATTGCAGCAACTGTTGGTAAGGAATTGATCGTTTTGTTAGATGTTACTGTAGTCGTACAATTATTCCCATCTGTTACTGCATACGATACCGTTGTTGTTCCTGCTGTTGAACCTGTTAGCACACCCGATCCATTTATAGTTGCATTCGCATTATTCACTGACCATACACCACCATTGGTTGCATTGGCTAATGTGA
>NZ_JBHYCW010000009.1:0-114922 GCF_051861365.1 Sediminibacterium sp.
TAAACTACTGGCAGCTTTAGCACAACCACCCCACTCAGCATTGAGTTCCCTTGTGCGCTCAAAAGATTTCGCTGTTTTTATTTTTTTCTTGGTAGCACCGCCTTTCATGCGCAGAATTACCTTGTCGCTGTCTTTACGACGATAGGCACTGATATTACCCAAGCTGCCAGTGAATTCGGTGAGGTTTTTAAGGATGGCCATAGGTTGGTTGTAAAGTGGTTATCAATACCTCCATTTTAGCATGTAGGAGGCTTATTCATATCTAATATGGATACAATATATAAATTTTATTAATAAAATACAAGTTTAATATGTATATAAGTCCATTCTTAAAATATGGGCTTATAATGGGCTTATATAGGGCTTATATACGGTTTATATTGGTTTTATTCATGGTACAAGATCATTACTGATACGAAGCAACTATGAAGTATTTGTGACCATTAACTTTTGAAAGTTTTGAAATCTCTCCAAAATTTTAGGGTCTTTAATTATTACAATAGGCTTTTATGGGCCGCAGATTTTTCCATAGGATCCTTTGGATATGATTATTATGATGAGGGCTGATAGAACATTGTTGTTATTAACGATCATTTCCAAATGTTTGTGGAACCACACCTTATGGAAAAATCCGGGAGTCGTCAAAAACCATGAATATTTTGTTGGTTTAAAAAAGTAGCTGCCTTCTTATCATAATGATGGATACTTTCATGTTATCTGCAATAAGATATTTGAAGCATGTGGGCAACATTTATCTTAAAGTAATCTTTATTCGTACAATTTATTTGCCCTTTATAAGCAATACCCCGGGGGGGTAAAAGAAGGTAGCTCCCATTTTATTAAAACATCATCAACCCCGCAGGGGTTGCACTATGCATAAGTGATGTTGTGATTTGCTTTCAATTTCAGGAACAACGATCTTTGATAACAACGCAAACAGAAAAAAGCAATTACAGGACAAGTTGTGATTTGCTTTCAATTTCAGGAACAACGATCTTTGATAACAACGTCTATGTAAGAAACCAAGTCCGCAAACAGGTTGTGATTTGCTTTCAATTTCAGGAACAACGATCTTTGATAACAACTCTTGCTCAGATGTTGTATTCTCCACTCGAGTTGTGATTTGCTTTCAATTTCAGGAACAACGATCTTTGATAACAACGATGAAGAATAAGCGTTGCCCCCTGTACCAGTTGTGATTTGCTTTCAATTTCAGGAACAACGATCTTTGATAACAACCGCAGTGCGCGTTGTACGTTTTGTTGAGTGGTTGTGATTTGCTTTCAATTTCAGGAACAACGATCTTTGATAACAACCGTGACATTTGATTATCGCTTGGCTCATGTGTTGTGATTTGCTTTCAATTTCAGGAACAACGATCTTTGATAACAACGCTTGGCGCTTACGTTCTTGATCGGCTATAGTTGTGATTTGCTTTCAATTTCAGGAACAACGATCTTTGATAACAACGCACCAGCCTTCCGGCCCAACGACCAGTCCGTTGTGATTTGCTTTCAATTTCAGGAACAACGATCTTTGATAACAACACTGTAACCATTAATCAATTGCGCTGTTCTGTTGTGATTTGCTTTCAATTTCAGGAACAACGATCTTTGATAACAACACTACAATTTAAAATGGTAAATCGTCCATTGTTGTGATTTGCTTTCAATTTCAGGAACAACGATCTTTGATAACAACCGGAATAGATCACACCGGCCACCCCTATTTGTTGTGATTTGCTTTCAATTTCAGGAACAACGATCTTTGATAACAACTGCATCTTCACACGGAACGGATAGTACGCAGTTGTGATTTGCTTTCAATTTCAGGAACAACGATCTTTGATAACAACTCAGGAAGCAGACAAACGATTCCTGCGCAGGTTGTGATTTGCTTTCAATTTCAGGAACAACGATCTTTGATAACAACTGACCGGTAGCATCTGCCAGCACTTTGTATGTTGTGATTTGCTTTCAATTTCAGGAACAACGATCTTTGATAACAACTTGCATCCAAATACACCCTGTTGGTTGCTTGTTGTGATTTGCTTTCAATTTCAGGAACAACGATCTTTGATAACAACATCAACGGCACCCATTGATCCTGAAACACGTTGTGATTTGCTTTCAATTTCAGGAACAACGATCTTTGATAACAACCACGCTTGCCGCTATGCCTTCCGCTAATCAGTTGTGATTTGCTTTCAATTTCAGGAACAACGATCTTTGATAACAACTTGGTATTTGGGGGAAAGTTGTATTTTCGAGTTGTGATTTGCTTTCAATTTCAGGAACAACGATCTTTGATAACAACGAAAACCTAGTAGTTGATTATTCTACACCAGTTGTGATTTGCTTTCAATTTCAGGAACAACGATCTTTGATAACAACAGATCATTATAAATAATAGATGCTCTGCTAGTTGTGATTTGCTTTCAATTTCAGGAACAACGATCTTTGATAACAACTTACAGACATGATGCCCATAATGTAACCAGTTGTGATTTGCTTTCAATTTCAGGAACAACGATCTTTGATAACAACTGAACTGTTGCATAAGATCGGGTTGCTGTGTTGTGATTTGCTTTCAATTTCAGGAACAACGATCTTTGATAACAACGATGCACCTTTGAAATAACGCTGTTCTGCTGTTGTGATTTGCTTTCAATTTCAGGAACAACGATCTTTGATAACAACGATGCGTAAATCTCTTTGTTTAATATAGCTGTTGTGATTTGCTTTCAATTTCAGGAACAACGATCTTTGATAACAACGCAATACTTATTGCCTGGCACATTGGTTTGGTTGTGATTTGCTTTCAATTTCAGGAACAACGATCTTTGATAACAACTTGCAGGTTTAGAAAGGCAATACGTAGCTAGTTGTGATTTGCTTTCAATTTCAGGAACAACGATCTTTGGTAACAACTGAAACTGATACCGTTGTTACGCCGGGCGTGTTGTGATTTGCTTTCAATTTCAGGAACAACGATCTTTGATAACAACAGAGATAGTTATATAAAATCAATTGACTGTGTTGTGATTTGCTTTCAATTTCAGGAACAACGATCTTTGATAACAACAACGATACACCTTTTTCCATCCATAGTACAGTTGTGATTTGCTTTCAATTTCAGGAACAACGATCTTTGATAACAACTCCCGCTCCCGGCGCTTTAACCAGTCTACTGTTGTGATTTGCTTTCAATTTCAGGAACAACGATCTTTGATAACAACTGTTAGTTAAATTCATTGTTAAGCATTCTAGTTGTGATTTGCTTTCAATTTCAGGAACAACGATCTTTGATAACAACCACTGTACCGAGGGATATAACCAAAGACTTGTTGTGATTTGCTTTCAATTTCAGGAACAACGATCTTTGATAACAACATGCGTAGATCTCTTTGTTATATATCGCCGTTGTGATTTGCTTTCAATTTCAGGAACAACGATCTTTGATAACAACAGGATTGGCTGAAATGCAATACCGGTAAGGGTTATCAAAGATCGTGTTCGCTGAAAAATGGGCTTCTGAGCGCTTGTTTTATCTGCTGGGTTAAAGTTTAGACTATCCTATTTTTAGAATAATTCTAATTGTTGAGGCGTTTCCAAGGGTTCGGCAGGCTTTTTACCCTGAAAAATCTCAATCATCCCGAATTGTTTGTCGGTGATGGTCATCATGACCACATGCCCCTTCTCGGGTAATTGTTTTTTTACCCTTTTGATATGTACCTGGGCATTTTCCATACTGGGGCAGTGCCGCAAATAAATGGAGTACTGGAACATACCAAACCCGTCTTGCAGCAGTTTCTTTCGAAAATCGGCATAGATTTTCCGGTCTTTTTTGGTGACCACGGGCAGGTCGAAAAATACGATTACCCACATAATTCGGTATGCATTTAAACGGTCTGCTTTCATGGCAGAACGGGATAAGCGATCTTTCGCTGCTGCCCCGCAAAACATTTGGCCAATGAAGTAGCCGTACGCTGCGTGGCTACGAATAAGGGGCTGCTTTCTTCTTCAATCAGCACATCTACGGTAGGCAGCTTGAGTAACTGATTCTTTAAGTCGCGATTGAGCTCCTCCACATGCGAGGTTTTGTCAATAATGTTCCTCACAATTTGATCCACAAATGGTCGGTATGGTTCCATGATATCATCTGCCAAACAATAGGCATTGTACCGGTTCCGGTGAAATATACCCAAGGCAGGTAATAACCCCGCTCCTGTCAAAGCCCTTGCCATGGTTGCCCGGATGATGGCATAACCATAATTCAACAGGTTATTGGGGGGAGGTCCTTCTCTATGCCGGAAGAACTGCCAGGCAGGGGGGAAGAGGTTCTTCCAGTAATGCGCAGATGCTTGTGCTTCATGGTTATCGCTATCACCGCTTTTTACCTTTTGTTTGAGGTTCAATAGTAATTGGCTAGGCAATTGCCATTTTTCAAGTACTGCTGCTTGATTATGAATTTTGGCTTTAATGGTTTGTTGCCAAAGTTGTTTTTTTAAGGGCTCTGTTGCTTCAATTTGAAAACGAAAACGTTCAGTTTGCAGGGTATGACCTTCCAGTGGCATCAATAAAGCACTTGGGTGGTGCTGACTGTTACAGGTAATAACAGCGCTGTTATTGGCTGCCAGTTTGTCTAGCAAGTAATGGGTAATGGTAATTTGTTGGTGTTCTAATACCAAAATACCGATATCTTCTATGGGTACGGTTTTATCCGGAGCCTCTTCCATACCCTTTACACGGGTATAGCTGACTACCAGTTGTTCATTTTGACAGTGAAGGTGACAAGGGCTTTCTATGCAAATAGTACGTTTTATCATCTACAACCTTATAATTCTACCTAAACAATCAACTTTTATTTTGACAGGATTCAGTTTTAAAAATCCATTAAGGCTTGTACGATAGTATCTTTTAGAATCTTTCGCTGTCGTAACTTTCTTTAAATCAGAATTCTTTGTCTCAAGATGATGCCTAAACCAGTAATCATTATCTGCTATACTCCAAACCAAGTAAATGAAATTACTTAGTAGTGAATAATCGTTATTAATAATTGCCGTTTCTAGTTCTTCATTATGCATACCTAGAATAAACATTTCGTTTTGTTGCAATACATATTCTAGCTTTAAATTATCTTCTGGTAATTTCTCAATAAAAGAGTCAGGTAATTCTTTGTTGATAATATCAGTCCATATTTGATTGGAGTCTTTAATAATTACGGCTATTTTAAATTTTAATCTTTCTACTGCATGCCAAAAAGTACATGAATGCTCCGAAAATTCACCAGAGCCGTTTTTATAAATGGCTATATGATGATTATTACCGGGTTTTACAAAGCCAATATCATTTCCTTTTTTATCTTTTGAAACAGGTTCAACAGCAGACAAACCTGTGAAGCTTCTTACAGTTCTAATCTGATTTTTTTTCTCTTCGTTAAACCAAACAGGTTCTTTAAAAGCTTCTTTTTCCTTACCATCAAATTTTGCTAAATGCTTTTGAATAATGTCTCTTACTCCTTTGTCAACAATAAAATCAATATCTTTTGCTTTTAAAGATTGTAATGGGTATTTAATCACATACTCATCTTTGAAACAATTACCAAATTCGATAGCAATTCCTTTTGTTGTTAATAGTGGATTCTTTTTTGTTGATTGAATAGCCTTTTTCGTATCCTGATTAAATTCATTCAAACGATCTATAATAAGCTTTTTAGTTTCCAGTTCAACAATCTTACTGGGATTTTCAAATAAGTACTTTAAAGGTTTATTTTTTTCAATTTTTTTGATTTTACCGTAAACAAATTCTTCACTAAGGGCACCTCTTGGTACAATGATATTCTTTTGAACAACCTGCTTTATTCCGTTTATTTTAACTTTTCTGATACCCTTAGTTGCTACTTTTTTTCCAGATTTAAATGAGATGATAATTTTTGATGCTTCTTTTTCAACTTCTGAGGTGCTAAAGGGGCTTTCTTTAATTAAGTATTGTTCTAGCAGATTTCTCTTTTCATCGAAAACTAGAGCAGATTCAAGAATTTCTTTCCGCATTGCATCTTTTGCATCACTAGAACTTAGAGTATTAATTCTTTGAATATAGCCTTGTTTTGTACATGCGACTACTAAAGCATCAATTGCATGATGTCTGTGGTCATCTCGTTTTGTCCACTCAATTATTTCTTCTTTTTTATGTTTTTTTCTACCATGATCACTTGTCCACTCTTTGATCTGAGTTAAGCCTAATTCTTTATACTTAGGCAACTGGAGGTTCATTAAAACATCATCCCAACCCCATAATCTTCTTAACTCAGCAGTTACGGTGCCTTCTGTTGTTGATACTTTGTTGCAGATGTTTTCGAAAATATATCTTGCTTTTCTTGAGATATATTGCGTTTCCCTCAATTGTCTTTCGATGAAGCTTTCCCAAAGCTTTATATCAGAATCAGTTTGTTTTTTTTTAGATTTTCTTTCTAAATATTCTTGATAAGAAACTTTTAATCTCTGCATCTTAGAATATGATAAAATCCCCCTTTTAAACCATTCATCTACACGTTCAATATATCCGTTTAACTCAGATTCCCCTTTTTTGGCTATGAAATCATAAGCTGTTTGATTGGTTTTGGAGGCATTACAGCTTCTATGTACAAGCACTTTATTTGTTTGTGAATCATCAAAAAGCAATGATTTTGGAACTATGTGATCAACATCAAAATTATCACCAGTTAAAGCTTCGGCTATGCTAAATGATTTGCCACAATAAATACAAGTATTTTCAACGTGTGCATCTTTTAAATTTCTACTCTGTGATGGGAATATGAACTTATATTTTTGTATGTATCGTTTAGTTCCAGGTAAGCCGAATTCGGACAATCTATTGGCAATCTCTGCATTCAGCCTCTCATTGGCTTTATTTCTTTGTTCTGCTTGATTCCTTTCATCTTTACTCTGCTTCAATTCTCTTGCAAGCTCAACCCTAATTTCATCAGGCTTTCCAAAACGATTAATTATTGCATTAACTATATTTATGGATTGATTTAAAATTTTTTCAACTACAGGCTGTCTCAAACTATTTTTAGGTAAGAGTTCTAATTTTTCCGCAATTACTCTTTTCTGATTTTCTTCTTTTGTCAGACTTTTGCTATGATTATACCCAGCAAATTCGCATGCATCAGAATAAACATGTCCCCGCATTAGATAGGGTAGTATTTTCCTAATCGCTTTAGAAGACTTATTGCCAAAACCCTGCTTCGTAAAATCTATTTTCGACAGTTGTAACGCTATTTCATTATCAACACCTAATTTTTTTATTAATACTTCTTGACATTCCTTTTCTTCTTTAATTGAATATATTGTATGCCAAAGCTGATATAACGGCTCTACTTCAAACGATGAAGACACTTCGGCATATAGTTCTTCACAAAGAACTTCTCCCGTTTTTCTATCTACTAACTGCTTCGCGTCTTCTTTAGTGATTATTTTCAGATCGAATTGCAGATGCTTTTTATCGATCAGTTTCTTTAGTATAGTGACAGTTGTGTTTCCCTGCAATCCATTTATAATTTGTTTATTTGCATAAACGTCTTCCTTTCTAAGACCTAAAATTTTCAACAGCTCTGCATACGTTAAATTTTCATTTTCATTTAGATACTTAGATATAGTATTTTTCTGTTCTTGAGAAGGATAAAAGTCTAACCATTTATGCTTAGATATTTCAGGATTTTTGACTTTTAGACTTAAATTATTAATGGTCTCCAAAATCTTGCACAACTGGAATAATGGAGATGATTTTGGAGCAACTTTAGGACCTACAAATATTTGCTTTCCAGTCTTATCTTTTGTCCAAAATCCTACGAGTTCGCATTTGCTTACAAGAGCTTTTTGCGATTTAAGTGGGCGTTGGTAATAAATAATTTCAAACTTGATTTTATGGATTAAATCCTTTGTAATAATTTCTGGATAATGATGTGACTGCTCCAGCATTATGGAATCATATTCTTCAATATATGCTTCTCGCGGAAAGACCTGCTCCTTTATTCTATAATACTCGTTAGCTTTGAGCTCTTGGTAGAATTTTTCACCAATAGTAAATCCTAAATCTTTTAAAGTCTGATACCTTCCTTTTACCGTTGCAACGTAATCTGTATCCTTTTTATCCATGTTTGCATCAGTTCTTGAACTTTTATATCCTCGTTTTTGATTTAAGTGATACAAAACACGACCAATTTCTGTTAATGAAATTTTCTCTTTAACAGCTTTAGCCCTTAATCCCCAGAGTTCTAAACTACTTAGTTTAAAAAGTTGCTCATCAAACATTTTACGTTCAAGTAAAACCCTTGTCAAATTTGCCCTTCGTTGCTGATAGCGATCATAGCCTTTTCTTTGGGTTCTTTTAATTGTGCGGGTTTGATTTTTTGATATTTTATTGCCAGTTGAAAACTCAGTCTTCTCATCTGTATTCAGTGGTACAATACGCGAGCCCATTCCTAGAATTTTTTTATTTGATTCTAATTCTTCAATTAAAGCCCATCCAATTGATGTAACACCCAAATCAAGCCCTAAAATTTTCTTGCTCATATAAAAAATCATTTATAGTTTTATAACTGAAAGCAAATCACAATAAGGATTATTCCGTTGTGAAAACATTTAAGCCGCCTCGTCTTACAATACGGGGCTTTTTTATTCAGATCTGTTATAAGATCGATGGAAACATATGGGGAATAACAATATAGAAATATATTTTAATATTCAAAACTTTTTCCCTGTTTTTTTAATAATTTTAAGTATGCGTAAGTTGATACATGAAGATATCAAACGATCTATCCACAGTTTTTTGCCTGGGGCGAATGTTATATTATTCGGTTCACGGGCACGTGGAGAGGCTTCTGTATCAAGTGATGTAGACCTGCTGATCGTTACCGATCAGGATTTAGATAGCAAGTCCAAGTTAGGGTATGAAAAAAATATACGAAAACAACTTACACATGATTTTGAAACCCCCTTCGATATCATTCTTCAAACAAGAAATGAATGGGCTGAAAAAAAACTGTTATTAGGTCATATTGTATATTATGCAACCAAAGAAGGCATCACATTATGACATCGCCGGAAAGAGGATCAACTTTTAGAAAGTTTCGAAACTTTCCAAAAGTTTTCAAGCTTTTATAGGCCGCAGATTTTTTATGATTATTATGATGAGCGCCGATAGATTACCATCATAAACCATCATAAAAATCTGCGTTCCATCACTGATTTTTATCATGTACCCTAGATGAAAGCTAAATCCTAAGACCCTTGAAACGCTTGATTACATTGTTGAATAAATTCCAACATTTCTTCTCTCCCCAATTTCTTCTCCGCACTCGTCACAAAATGTCTTGGCAAAAACTGCCAACTCTCTCTAAGGGTATCAAAAAAAGCTTTGATATTTCTTTCTACAACCGCGGGTTTTTCCTTATCGGTTTTGGTGAAAACCAATGAAAATACAACACCCCATTTGTCTAGCTGACTAATAAACTCCAGATCATTTTTTTGTGGACCATGTCTGCTATCGATCAACACAAATATTTGAGTAAGATTAGTTCTCTTTCTAAAGTATCCTTCAATCATCTGTTCCCATCTTCTTCTATCACTCTGAGATCTTTTAGCATAACCATAGCCGGGCAGATCCACCAGATACCATTGTTCACGAGGTCCTTTTTCTGCTGCGCTGCTTTCAATGACAAAATGATTGATGAGTTGTGTCTTTCCCGGCGTAGCAGAAGTTTTGGCCAGACTTCTTTGTCCCGTGATCATATTGATCAAGGATGATTTACCCACATTACTTCTTCCAATAAATGCATACTCCGGTTTGTCCGGTTTGGGACATTTATCGAAAGTGGGACTGGATATTAGGTAAGAGGCTTTACGGATCTGCATGCTGCAAAGTAACTAAAAGCCCGCTGATCTTTCGTCAGCGGGCTTTAAAACAATACAATAGATAGTTAGCGTGATCAGAAATCTACTTTCAATGAAATAGACAGATTTCTTCCCGGAGCAGAAATACCACTGGCAAAATAGCGGTAATTCTTATCGGTAAGATTCTCTAATAATAGTACCGATTGTAGTTTTTTAGTGATAAACAATCCTGCTCTCAGGTTCAAAGTAAACCATGAAGGCATTCCATCTGCTGTTGCATATTGTAAATTGTCTTCTCCGTTCGGATTATAATCTTTTAATCTCTTCCACCCATTGAATAAAGTATAAAATTCTGCATTCCAAGTGTCCTGTTGTGTTTTAAGACCTATTCTTCCATATACCGGTGGAATATGATCTAATGGAACCTTCACTTTGTTTTGATCGGTATATCTTCCATAGGTATAGGTAAATACTCCATCTATCGCTGTTCCTTTTGCAATGGTAAGAGAACCGTTTAAACTAAAGCCTGTTACATAAGCACTGGCTTTATTTTGATTGGCAAATACAGCACTGCGTACACCACTGTATAAAATACTGTCTTGTCCATTAAACTTGTATTTATCCAGCACAAGTGCATTTCTGAAAATGGTATAAAATAATGAAGCACCTAATGAAAATGCTTTGGTTTGTTTGGCAATACTCAGCTCTCCATTGTATGTATATTCAGGTTTGATATTAGGGTTGGGTACTACTACAATACCGGTTCTGGTATCAAACACTTTCGACAGATCATCTACATTAGGAGTGCGGAAACCACTGCTAAGAATCATGGCTAGTCGGAAATTGTCTTTTGTAGCATATACCAGTCCAATATTTCCTGTAACGGCGATATTATTTTGTTGCGCCTTATTAAAGGGGAAATGCATAAGCGTAGTATCTGCAAACCTGGCATCCAATCTTATCAAATTCAATCTAATGCCATCGTTCAAAGTCCACTCGTCAGTGATCTTATACGTGTGTTGTGCGTACAATGCATTAGATGCCATTTTTGTAGGACCATCAGCATATCGGGTAGTAATTCTGCTCAGTGCTCCGGTTACAATATTGCGGCGTTCTGCTGTTGAACGAACGAAATTGGTATAACTTTCAGCGCCTACATGAAGTTCATGTTTACCCTTGTAGTGTTTCGCATCAAAATTCAATCCGAATACATTGATTTTTTCCCATCGATAATCTTTATTGTTATTATTGAATCGACGTGTTATTCTGCTCTCCTCGATATCCTGAAAACTGGCAGTGAGTTTCAAGTCTTGAAAAAAGCCATATTGTTGGGAAACATTGAGATGATAGGATGCCAAGTTGCGTAACTGCGGACCGTAATACCATTCGGCAAACACAGGTGCTGCCAATGTGCCTTCACTGAGTCGATCATAACGAGGGATATCTCCTGTATTGGAAAACTGAAAATTAAAAATGTGATCAACTTTATCAGATGCTTTGTATAAAAACTTCTGTAATACATCTATCTGTTCATAGCCGGAGGGCGTTTGTTGATTAGGGTTGGGATTAGGAACAGCTATATCTGTATTCCCGACTCTTTGAACAAGAAATGGTTTTAAACCAAAAGCAGGGTATTTACTGTTTCTGTTCTTACCCTGTCTCATATCACCAAAAGTTCCGTATGTCACTGATGTCAGCGATGCCCATTTTGTTCCACCAATATTGAATATGACATTACCTCTTTGTTCATCAATGGCGCTGGTATAACGAAGCGTACTGCTGCCGGAAACTTCTGTTGTTGTACCGCTAGATAATTTTGGATTTCGGGTGTACATACTCACTACACCACCTAAGGCATCACTACCATACAGTGTTGATGATGGACCATACAATACCTCCATTCTGTCGAGAATCATATTGTCGATGGTAATGACATTCTGTAGATGTCCGGCTCTGTATATAGCATTGTTCATCCTGATTCCATCAACGGTAAGCAATACACGACTTGCTTCAAAACCACGTATTACCGGACTGCTACCCCCTTGCTGACTTTTTTGTACAAATAAAGTTCCGGTATTGATGAGGATATCGCCGGTATTGGCCTGCATATTCAATGTATTCTTGTCTCGGATACTTTTTACAGTTTGAGCAACACGACCGGATCTTTCGGCAAATTTGTTTGCATATACGGTTACTTCATTCAGATTAACGGACTCGTTATCTGTTGAAATGCTGTCTTTTTTTTGTTGTGCTTGTAAGTGTATATTGAATAGTAGACACGACCATAAAGTACATGTCCACCCCATATTTATTCGCATGGATGTACTGTTTAATAATTAAGAAAATGATGTTCTAAACAGTATTTGCTTTGGCGGGGGTGCGATGAGGTCTGGTTGAAATTGTGGTTTCCAAGAAACAATATCAGTAGCATAACAAGTGCGAAGGAAAAAACCTGTACTAGTTACTTGAACTGAAGACGAAATTTGATCACTTATAAAACAAAATGAAAAAGAGAGTATTCTACTTGCTCCTTTATTTTTATGAGCAGCTTTATCCATCAAAGCATGCAATTTATGCTCCTGATAATCGTATAAGCCTTTTACGGTGTAAGTTCCATCTGCTTCTTTGCGGATGGAACTTACATCGAACAGAGTACCATTTACAATGATTTCTTTATTTTTTTTATACCAACGTAGATGTTTGACCCGAACAGTAGAAAGCTCTTTGGTTTTAAAAGCTTTTTTTACATCTGATCGTATTTGATTTTGTTGATGATGAAACAATACAAATCCTGTCATTGGAGATAACACCAATAATAAAAAGAAAATTGCTATACACTTACGTAATACAAGCAACTCAGTTCTTTTTTCTGATCAGGCTGTCTAATGGATATTTAGCTTTCATCGTATCCATTACAGACTGCGCCCAGTTTGTTAAAACAACGCGTTCGTCATCAGTAAGTTTGGCATCACGGTGTACCCATGTATAAGAATTCAACGGCATTTCTTTTTCTTTTACCTGCTCAATCACTTCTTCCATTTTATGATATTGTCTTCTCAGGTTATAAGAAGTATAAGCATCAAAGTTCAAATGAGATTTACCTTCTTTAACATGATCATCTAACCACCATGCAACCGGTTGTATTTTTGAATACCATGGATAAACAGTATTATTGGTATGACAATCGTTACAGGCTTTTACAAGAATGGCATTTACATTTTCAGGAACAGTATACAGGTTTTTGATATTGCCTGATATATCGGTAGAGGCATTGGCTTCAGGACGAATAAACTGTATGACTACAAGGGCGATCAAAAGCACCCACAAAATTTTTTTGACAATTTTCATGATTGGTTTGGGTTGTTTATGCGTTTAAATTAAGACATTTCCCGTCATTTCAGCAGGAATCGGAAGATTCATCATTGTTAAGATGGTAGGGGCTAAATCACCTAATTTGCCGGGCTTGATGGCTCCTTTCCATTCCTTATCAATGATAAAGAATGGAACGGGGTTTAAGGTATGTGCTGTATTGGGACTACCATCCTCATTAATCATAAAATCAGCATTGCCGTGGTCTGCAGTCAGGAAAATAGTATAGCCTGATGCAAGTCCGGCAGTTACTACGCGTTTTACACAGCTATCTACTGTTTCAGCGGCTTTCATAGCAGCACTGAAAACGCCGGTATGTCCAACCATATCTGTATTTGCATAATTCAAACAAACAAAGTCAACTGCTCCTGCTTCAATTTCAGGAATCAGTTGATCTGTAATTTCAACAGCACTCATCTCAGGCTGTAGATCATAAGTAGCTACTTTGGGAGAGGGCACCATGATTCTTTTTTCACCTTCAAAAGGTACTTCCCTGCCGCCGCTAAAAAAGAAAGTAACGTGCGGATATTTTTCTGTTTCAGCAATACGTATTTGTCGCTTACCATGTGCTTCCAATACTTCACCAAGGGTATTGGTAAGGTTATCATTTTCAAAAATTACATTCACTTTTTTGAACTTCTGATCATACTGCGTCATGGTAGTATAATGAAGTTGTAAAGGCTGCATCCCTTGTTCCGGGAAGGCCTGTTGTGTAAGTACTTCTGTGATCTCACGGCAACGATCGGTGCGGAAGTTGAAACAAATCACTGCATCACCTTCTTTGATAGTGGCGATGGGTTGTTGTTGTTCATTGGTAATAATGGTAGGCAAAATGAATTCATCGGTAGTGCCATTTTTATAAGCGTTCTCAATGGCGCTTACAGCACTTGTAGCGGTGGGGCCTACCGCATTCACCAAACAATCATAAGCCAGTTTTACCCTTTCCCATCTTTTATCTCTGTCCATTGCATAATACCTGCCACTAACTGTTGCAATGGTGCCTACCGACTGTTGTAAATGAGCTTCCAATTCTTTCACAAAACCCAGTCCGCTTTTTGGATCGGTATCTCTTCCATCGGTAAATACATGAATAAAAACTTGGGATAACCGGTTCTTTTGACAGAGATCGCAAATGGCTTTTAGATGATCAATATGTGAATGAACACCACCGTCGCTTACCAGACCGATCAGATGCAGTGCTTTTTGATGGGTTTGGGCATACGATAATGTTGCTAAGAAATTGGCATTGTTGGCCAATTCCCCTGTCTTAACAGCTACATTGATACGTTGTAATTCTTGATACACAATTCTTCCTGCCCCCAAATTCAAATGGCCCACTTCGCTGTTGCCCATTTGTCCTTCCGGTAACCCAACTTCTTCACCACAGGTAATCAATGTTGTATTTGGATATTGCTGATATAAAGAAGACACAAAGGGTACATTTGCTTGTTGGATAGCATCAGCACTTGCGGTTTTACCTAAACCCCACCCATCCATGATGAGGAGAATGACTTTTTTATTCATATTAAAAAATGATATGGTTTATTAATTGCTGATTAGGCATTAACTTTAACTGCATTCAAAGTTGGCATGTTTTTGGCACATTATAATAGTGAATACAAAATAAACTGTATGAAAACATTTTTTTTGACTGTGGGATGGGCGTTTTTAGCCATGTCTTTTGTAGTTCAGGAGAATAGTCTGGATCAGATCTTTAATGCTTTTAAAAAGGCTGATACAGAAGAAATTGCTCAATCTTTTGATACTTATGTAGATCTGAAATTTCTGGATAAAGATGAAATTAAAAATATCAGTAAGAATCAGGCTTCCATTGCGCTAAAGACTTTTTTCACAGAGAATGCAATTACGGGCTTTGAAAAACTATCCAATCGAGATTTGGGGAGTACCACTTATCTGGTCGGTAAACTCGTTTCGTCTGACAAGAATAATAAAGGATATAATATCACTGTACTGATCAAATCACAAGCTGCCAAGTTCAAGATTATTTCGCTACGAATCAGTTAATCTTATAACGTGATTGCCTATTTATATATTTCTATATTCTAAAGCTGTAGTAAAAAGACTAAGGCACGAGTGATGATCAATAAATAATTTTTAATCAGTCCTTGTGGACGGGCCTCATTGGGGTCGGTGTCAAGCGTAGCTAAGACAGATCATCCGCCGGGGCGGATGATCAGAGGTCAATGTCTGCCTGAGGCGGAGTAACAAGGACGGGGCCATTCGGCACGGGAGCAATATTTAGTTTCGACATTTTGCGTGATTGATTTTAAATGATATGAATATGTTAATCTCGTATTGAGATTCGCCGCCTGTTGTTTTTAAGAGAACAATAGGCGGATTATTTTTATAGGGTCCATGAATATATTTTAGTTTTGTTGTATGAACCATTTTGATGAACACTTAAAGATATTGGTAACTGCAGCACTAAAAGAAGACATTGGTGAAGGAGATCATTCCACCTTAAGTTGTATTCCTCGGGATCAGAAAGGGAAAGCAGTCTTAAAAATCAAGCAAAATGGCATTTTAGCAGGAGTAGAGATTGCCAAAAAAATATTCAGCATGCAGGATCCTGATGCTGTATTCACAATACATAAGTCTGATGGTGACGCTATGCAAGAAGGAGAAACGGCTTTTGAAGTATCAGCGTCTATTCATACCATTCTTTCCTGTGAAAGACTGGTATTGAATTGCATGCAGCGAATGAGTGGCATTGCAACACTTACCCGTCAATACACGGAACGATTAAAAGGATATAACACGCGTCTATTAGATACACGTAAAACAACACCCAATTTTCGCTTGTTGGAAAAAGAGGCAGTAAGAATAGGAGGTGGGGTTAATCATCGATTTGGATTGTATGATATGATCATGCTAAAAGATAATCATATAGATTATGCGGGTGGTATTATACAAGCTATCGATAAAGCATATGATTATGTAACACAATATCATCCTCACTTAAAAATTGAAGTAGAAACAAGAACATTATCGGATGTTGAGTTGGTTTGTACCAAAGCCACGGGTAAAGTATTTAGAATTATGCTGGATAATTTTATGCCTACCCAAGTAAAAGAAGCCGTAGCATTGATCAATGGTCGTTTTGAAACGGAAGCAAGTGGTGGTATTACCTTACAAAATATACAAGCCTATGCAGCTACAAATGTTGACTATGTAAGTGTAGGGGGACTCATTCATCAGGCACAGAGCTTGGATCTGAGTTTGAAAGCGGTTATTATCGCATAAGGCTGTTGGAAAATAAGCGGGTTTAGCGTATCTTGGTCTTCATCTAATGATGTTTGCTTTTGAATACGCCTTTTTTGCTCATGATGATAAGATCAATTCCTGTACTATTCCTTCTGTTACTCTCTGGAATAATCAGTGCACAAACACCCAAGGCTGATTCTTTGATACTTATATCCAAAACAATTCAACAGGATAGTACTTATGTAAGTGTACTGAATCAGATTGCAGAGGAACTCTCAGATAAAGACGCAGATCAATCTCTCGATTTTGCCATCAAAGCCCAACTACAGGCGATAAAGATCAAGGATGTACCCGGATTGGGAAAAGCGCTCAACAATATCGGTTGGGCTTACTACCGTAAGGGTGATTACTCAAAGGGGTTTGACTATGCCCTACGGGCACTTCGAATCAATGACTCTTTGCAATTGCTGTCTCAACTAGCAATTTCTTATCGAAATGTAGGGGCTATTTATAACTCACAAGCCAAGTATCGGGAGTCGATGGATTATTTTCATAAGGAAATGAGTATTCATGCGAAACTCAATAATCCTTTAGGAGTGGGTAGAAGTTTGAATAATATTGCATTCTGTGCACATCGTGCAAAAATCAAAGATTCTGCGATCATTTTCGGACACGCAGCTTTAGAGCATAACTCTAAGTTGGGAGATCAGTACCTGATAGCTTTTAGCTTACGTACTTTGGGCGATGTATATTTTGAAGAAGGTTCCATTGACCGCTCTATTGATTATTTTTTAGCTTCATTAACAGCAGCTCGAGCAGCTAAGAGTAATTTCATTATTGAAACATCGCTGTATCGATTGGGAAAAGCATACCAGCGAAAAAAACAATGGAAAGTATCAATCACTTATTTACAAGAAGCAGTAGCTGTATCGAAAATATTAGGAGCCAAAAGTGAACAAGCAACGATTCAGAAATTATTGGCCTTCTCATATGCACAAATAGGTGATTACAAAAAAGCATACGAATCACAAGCGATACATGTCGCATTAAACGATACCCTTTTTGAAGAAAGAAGCCGAGCCAGATTTGCACAAATGCAGGTTGCTTTTGAGACAGAGAAAAAACAAGCTGAGATCAATCTTTTAAAAAAAGAAGATGAGGCTCAGAAAGAAAAAATCAAGGATCAACGTTTATATACTTTCTTATTATTAGTAGTAGTGGCGCTTGTGATGGCTCTCTGGCTCGTATCTTGGAGAAGAAATCAATTTAAACAACTTGCTAATAAACAATTACGATTACAGAAAGCGGCTTTGGAGCAAGCATCTTTTCAAAAAGACAAAATATTTTCTATTCTTTCTCATGATCTTCGAATGCCTATTTCGTCATTGAGTGGGGTATTGCAGTTAATTGACAAACAAAGTTTATCAGAAGATGCATTTACAAAGATCAAGCATGCGTTGGGCAAGCAAATTACATCACTGAATACTACATTGGACAATCTGTTATTATGGTCTCGTAATCAGATGGAAGGGGTAACAGATGTTCAGGCGAGTGAATGTTCCTTGTATGAAATGGTAGAAAATAATTCTCACTTGCTCACCAGTGCAGCCAATCAAAAGAAAATTGTTATTCATAATGATGTATCCATTACTGCAAAAGCCTATGCTGATGTGCATCATGTTGATATCATTCTCAGAAATCTATTATTGAATGCACTTAAATTCACGGAAGAAGGGGGCAGCATTACTGTTCAATACCGCGAAGATGAGCATATGGCGATATTAGATATTATAGACAATGGTATTGGTATGACAAAAGAACAGATCGGGAAATTATTCAAGGTCAATACCCATTTTACAACTACGGGTACAAAAAATGAGAAGGGTGCGGGTCTTGGCTTGCTATTGTGTAAAGAGTTTGTAGAGGCCAATCATGGAACATTATCTGTGAAAAGTGAGCCCGGAAATGGATCTCAGTTTTCAGTTACTTTGCCAAAATCTAAGTATGTCTAAGAAATTCAAATCAGACAGCAACGGTTTTATCTTCAGCACAGATCCGAACTTTCAATTTCAGCCGGAACGGGAAGAAGAACCGGATACGCAGGCTCCTACTCAGCAAATGCTGCGTATTTTATTGGATAAAAAGCAAAGAGCCGGTAAATCGGTGACCTTGGTAACAGGTTTTATCGGTAAAACAGACGATCTCGAAAAACTAGGAAAACAACTCAAAAATTTTTGTGGAACAGGCGGTTCTGTGAAAGACGGAGAAATAATCATTCAAGGAGACCAACGAGAGAAAGTATTACAATGGTTGTTAAAGAATGGGTATGCTAAGAGTAAGAAACTATAAAAACAGCAGAATGATGAATATTGAATAATGAATATCCAACTTCGATATTCATTATTCAATATTCATCATTTATTCTGCTTCAAATCCTACTTTTCTATGTGTTCCATCACAATAAGGTTTATTAGATGATTCTCCACAACGGCATAATGCCGTGGTTCCTTGTTTGATTTCTTTTCTACCATCGCTGTGGGTGATCTCACAATCGGTAGTGATCAATATTGGACCGTTGGGTTTAATTTGAATATTCATAATGCTTGCTACTTCCGACTGAATATCTTTTTCTGCTGTATTTTCTCCCGTTGTATTCATAAAATAACTCAAGGCGCCACTCGGACATTTTCTTACCTGTTCAATGATGGCATCGGTTGTTGCGCCTTCTATATTGACCCAAGGTTTTTTCGCCGGATCAAATACTTCTCTCAATTGAGTCCAGCATATTCTGCTATGAATACATGTATCCGGTTTCCATACAACGGTTACCTCATTGTTTGTGTATTTGAATGTGGATTTGGGCATAGAATTTTCTTATTAAGATACCTATAAAGGTAATTGTTTTAGCTACAAGCTTCAAGCCGCAAGTAAGATATGCACTATTGACTATCAACTATAGGCTATGGACCATGGACTCTAATCAATAATCTATCTCCAGCTTCAATCGATCTCTTAATTCTCGAATGAGCGGATACTGCTCGGCAATGCGTTCAAATCTTTGTTTGCTGTTGAGTTTGAGGTGAATGGGTACATCTTCGCGCTCGGTAGCTTCTACCAGGATATTAAAAGTAATAGCTCGGTTATTAAATGCAGTGTGTAGGTAATCGATTAACATCATTCTTTCCTGCTCTACAAATTTCTGTGCAGTAAGTGCGGGGACTGTGACAGAGAAGTGAATATCATCTTCGATCTGCAGTTGAGCAATTTTAAATGTTCCTACCGATGAATGTTTTTGTTGTTGTTCTAATTTTTGGGTGTATTCATTCCAGCAGCGCATCAGTTTCTCTAGATTGAGTACTTCCGCTTCTTTTACTTCTTCAATGGCATACTGATCACCTACTTTTTCTCGCAAAGCATCCAATAAACTTTTTTTAGGTACACCGATAGTTGGTGAAACAGGTTTAACGGCTGCGGGTCTGGTAGGCGGAGGAGCTTGAATCGTTGGATTTGATACAACAGGCCGAACCGAAGTTTTCTTTTCTTCCTGTATCAACAACTTTGGTGGAGCCTGATCCGGAACAGTTTTTACCTGTAAGGATGAAACTGTCTTAGTTCGGAAAGCTATTGGACCATCAAGTCGTTTTTTTTTAATGATTTGTCCGTTTTCGGAAGACAATTCGATGGCTTGTTGGAGGAAATTCAGTTTAATGATAGCGAGTTCAACATGCAATCGCTTATTCCGCGCCATTTTAAATTGAATCTCGGCTTCGTTCAGAATATTGAGTGCACTCACCAAATACGAAAGGCTGGTGTTGGCTGCTGTTTGAATGTATTTTTCTTGTAAGCCTTCCACTACATCCAATAAAGTAGCAGATTTGGGATCTTTACATACCAGTAAGTTGCGAATAAACTCAGCAAAACCGTTTATCACTAAATCGCCTTCAAACCCTTTTCTATTGATCTCATCATACAACATCATAGCTGCAGCCATGTCTTGTTTTTGTAAAGATTCGAGTAATCGGAAATAATAATCTTCATCCAGAATATTCAAATGTTCTAAGGTATTCTGGTAGGTAAGGGTTCCATTGGTAAAACTTACGATCTTATCCAAAATACTCAATGAATCACGCATACAACCTTCGCTTTTTTGGGCGATGACCTGTAATGCAGCTTTTTCTGCCTGAATAGATTCTTTCTCTACAATTTCCTGTAAATGTTCAACCGTATCATTATTCGTGATTCTTTTGAAATCAAAAATCTGACAGCGACTCAATATGGTGGGAAGTATCTTATGTTTTTCAGTCGTAGCTAAAATAAAAATAGCGTAGGATGGGGGCTCTTCCAGTGTTTTCAAGAAAGCATTGAAGGCGCTGGTACTGAGCATATGTACCTCATCCACGATATATACTTTGTATTTACCGGCCTGTGGTGCAAAACGAACCTGTTCTACCAAGGTTCGAATATCTTCTACTGAGTTATTACTTGCTGCATCGAGCTCATGAATATTCAAAGAAGTTCCGGCATCAAATGAAACGCAACTATTACAAGTATTACATGCTTCACCATCTGGAGTGGGATTGGTACAATTGATCGTTTTAGCAAGAATACGGGCACAGGTGGTTTTACCCACACCTCTCGGACCGCAAAACAAAAATGCATGCGCCAGTTGATTATTCTTAATTGCATTTTTCAGTGTAGTAGTGATATGCGACTGCCCCACCACCGTACTAAAATTCTGTGGTCTATACTTACGCGCCGAAACGATGAATTTATTGTCCATATCAGTGGTGCAATATAAGGAGAAGCAGCTAGCTACTAGCCACTAGCTGCTAGCTGCTAGCAGAATGTGTAAAAAATCTTTCTAATAACTAGCAGCTAGTAGCTGGCGGCTAGTAGCTTATTTATATTCCATCTCCGGATGCCTTTCAAAAGCTCTGTTTTGATCAAAAAGATAGCGGAAAGTGACCATTCTGCGACTGGGTACTCCGCCTAAACTTTTATAGATATTCAACATTTTTGGGTTCCAATCACCGGCCCAACCCATTTCATATTCAAAATACCACCCTTTATTTTGGATCAGTAAACCACATTCATAGATTAAAAAACTATCGATACCCAAGGCTTGGTACTTAGGAACCACACCAAAAGCGAGACCTGTCAAACGTTTACAGGCGCCTGTGTATTTCATCCATAAAAGATGTAGTTTTTGTAAAATGCCGAATTTCCCATTGAAGTGCTTGAAGTATTGGTTGATATCAGGAATATTGATGAACATAGCAATCGGCTCCTCTTTATAATAAGCAAACCATACTACCCTTTCATCCATGATGGGCTTCATGGTTTTGAATAACTTGATCACTTGCTCTTTGGTGATCTCTTTGTTTTCTCCATGTTGCGCCCAGGCTGCGTTGTATACCGTAGCAAAATCTCCTGCATATTTATCCAACTCGGATAGTTTCACATGCTTGGCTTCATAGCCGGTTTTGCCTTTGAATTTTGCATGTCTCTCAGGAAAGCGAGGGGGTAGTGGATCATCTACCTGCATCGAATAATAATACTGATTATAGTAGTTCTGAAACCCATAAGTGGTAAAAAGTGATTCATAATAATCTGGATTGAATGACATACCATACATAGGCTCTTTATCAAATCCTTCAACCATTAATCCCCACCATTTATCGCGATCCCCAAAATTGATGGGGCCATCCATGGCTTCCATACCTTGTTCTTGTAACCATTGTTTGGCAGTATCAAATAAAAGATTAGCCGTAGCCTGATCATTGATACAATCAAAAAAACCAATACCACCTGTCGGAAAATCAGTTCCCTTATTGATGTATTTAGAGCTGGTAAATGCGGCAATGCGACCTACTACTTCTCCATCATCGGTTTCGGCGATCCATCGCTTGGCAGTGCCGTATTTGAATTGTTTGTTCTTTTCAGCATCAAATACAGCTTCTACCTCATTATTCAAAGGTCTGATATAAGCAGGATTGTGTTGGTTCAATCTTGCACTTACTTCCAAAAATTCTTTCTTAGTAGCAGCATCATTTACTTCAATCAAATGCATGGTCACTGGTTTAAACAAAGGTAAGAAAGTAGTTGAAGTCTCTAGGTTAGTAATTCTACTGAAGCTGATGGTCTTTTATGACTTGAATAATTTATTAGCCATTTTTTCGTCATGTTTATAGATGTCTTTTCTGAAATTCAGCTCCCCATTTTTATCTACCCAGGCTGTAAAATACACGATGAATACAGGTACTGATTTTTTCAAGGCAACCCATTTTTCTTTTTTCAAATGCATGGCACTATCAATGGTACGATCATTCCAACTGCTGTCTTGTCGTAACAGATAGGCAGCCATTTTTTTAGGTTCTGCAATGCGGATACACCCATGACTAAAACTTCTACTCGATTGGGAAAAAAGATTCCGATTCGGAGTATCGTGAAAATAGATATTGTAATTATTCGGGAATAAAAACTTAACCAATCCAAGCGAGTTACCCGGACCTGGGTTCTGTCTGATTACAGGTATCTTGCCTTGTTTTACAATTTCCATATTTTGTTTGGTGAGATAATCAGGATTTTTTTTAATAGCAGGCAGAATCTCACCTGTAACAATACTTTCGGGTACATTCCAGTATGGGCTAAATACCACGTATTGAAGTTTATCATTGAAAATAACGGTATTATTCGCAGCCGTACCTACAATCACATTGATATCGAACTGTAATCGACCACTGTCGTACACATGCATTTTATATTCGGGGATATTGACCAAAATATAGTTCGTGTCTTTTTCAGGCGGCATCCATCTCAAACGTTCCAGGTTGATGAGAATTTGACGCAGTCTTTGTTTCAATGGTACATTGAGTTCTGCAATCATTTTATTGCCAATCACACCATCAATGGTTAATCCCATTCGTTGCTGGTATTTTTTGGTAGCGATAACAAGGGCCGTATCAAACAAAGGACTATCTACATTTTCTTCCAGATCTCCCACCAATTGTAAATGCTTTTTGATCTGTATCAGAATAGCAGATGAATCTCCACTTCGGAGTGATTTTTGAAGTGGAGGAATGGGATCTGGTGAATGTTGCTTGGCCAAAGCTGAGTAGCGTTCTACATATTGTTGTAGTTTTTTATACTGCTGGTTTTGTGGTGCATACGCTTCTTCATTTTTATGAAGGATCGCCGAATCCAGCAATGCATGTAGATCGATTTTTTTTCTTGGAATGAACCAGCCTAGTTCTGCCGCATCAATATCGCTTCCTTTGTAAACTTTAGCTGCATAACGGAAAAATTGTCCGGTCAATAATAATTCAGCTTTTAAAACCAATGAATCTGCCGGCTTATTTTTTTTATTGGATGATACGAAGCGCTCGAGTAATTGTTCCATTTCAGGATGATACAGACTGCTGTCTTCAAAACTGCTGATAAAATTCAATTGTAAATTTCTGAAGTTAGATGCTTGTTCTGAAAGACCACTGCTGTCAAACCAGGCATACGCATAGTTTCGGTCTTTATAAAAATCATTGAACTGTTCTGTATAGTCTTGATATGCAGTATTATTTTTTAGGAATTGATCAAGTTCGAGACTATCCATAAACAGATCATTGAAAGAGGTAGCAACAGTGATGGATGTGTCTCTAAAAACAGGTTTTTTGCTGCTGCTATTACTGCATGATTGTATCAGCAAAAAAGATAGTATGCAACAAAAAAAGAAGTACCTGCTCATGTAATGAATTTACAAAAGGAACTGTTTCGAATGATGATGTGCAGGGAGTTTTTTTATCGTATGGATAAAAAAGTGCTGGCAACGATTGCTGCGGTTTCTGTTCGCAATCGAGTATTTCCCAGAGAAACGGGTTGATAAGCATGATGGATGGCCAGCCTGATTTCTTCCGGTGTAAAATCTCCTTCCGGACCAATGAGCATTAGTACAGATTCATTGAATGAGATCGAATGAATGGGGGTCTTGACATCCTCTTCGCAATGTGCAATTAATTTCTGAGTAGCTGAATGAGCCTCAAACAGTGTTTGAAGTTTGATGGGTTCGTGTAAAACAGGTAACCAGCTTTGCTGACTCTGTAACATCGCTGAAATGAGAATTTGCTGCATTCTTTCAAAACGAAAACGTGTGTGTTCCGTTCTTGAACAGATCAATGGAATGATCTCTGTAATACCAACCTCAGTAGCTTTTTCTAAGAACCATTCAAATCGACTGGCATTTTTGAGTAGTGAAACGGCGATGGTTGTTTTTTTCTCAGGCGCCGGATATTGTTTTGCTGATTCGATATTTACCGTACAATGTTTTTTATCCTCGTGCGCAATGCTTGCTGTGTACAATCCGCCTTTGCCGTTGGTCAGTTGAATGCGTTCACCTGTTTTCATCCTCAGTACCTGAATACAATGTTTACTGGTTTCTTCACTCAGTTCGAATAAAGAAGAAGAGGCTGCAACGGTTGATTCGTAAAAAAAAGGTAAAGCCATGAAGCAAAAGATTATTCACAATTGACCATACAGTTCATTCACAGATTAAAAAGGAACATCGTTGTCAAAACCTTCATCAAAATCTCCTCCATTCATTTTGCTTCCTTTCTGTATAAAGAGTTTGCCACTATCCGGCTCTGTGTTTGAGTTGGATAATGTACCCGGAGGTAGTGGTCTGTAATTACCGGTTCCTAAAAACTTGGAATCATCGTTGGCTATTTCAAATTTCTGGATAGACAGATTGGCTTTCAGTATGATGTTTTCCAGTGAACCATTTCTGTGCTTGGCAATACGAATATGGGTTTCGCCTTTGGTGCTTTCGCCCATTTCATTGCTATTGACTTCATAATATTCAGGGCGATAGATAAACATAACCATATCCGCATCCTGTTCAATAGCGCCCGATTCACGAAGATCACTCAACTGAGGAATTTTACTTTCTTTTCTGGTTTCCACCGCACGACTCAACTGGCTCAATGCAATGATGGGAATACTCAATTCTTTTGCCAATGCTTTTAAACTTCGTGAAATGGTACTGATCTCTTGTTCACGGTTTGAATTTCTATCTGCGCTACCACTCATTAACTGCAAGTAGTCGATGATGATCAGTCCGACATTGTATTTATTTACCATTCTTCTTGCCTTGGCACGGAATTCGAAAATATTCAATGCAGCAGTATCATCGATATAGAGTGGTGCATTTTCTAAGGCTTTAATACCCTTGTGCAGCAGTTGCTCATATTCATGATCCTCCAATTTACCGCGTGATATTTTTTCCAGTGGTATTTCACTTTCAGCACTGAGAATACGCTGAACCAACTGCGATGCACTCATTTCCAAACTGAAAAATCCAACACCTACGGGTTTGATTTTATTCAGGGCCGCATTTCTGGCAAGGTTCAATGCAAACGCAGTTTTACCCACTGAAGGTCTTGCTGCAAGAATGATTAAGTCGGTGGGTTGCCATCCATACGTCACACGATCTAATGTTGAAAATCCACTCGGTACACCGGAGACATCTTCTGTTTTGGTACGCAGTTCATCAATTCTGTTCAATGTTTTGGCTAACACGTTTCCTACATCTTCAAAATTCTTTTTCAGATAATTGTTGGTGATGTTGAACATTTTGGTTTCACTGTCATCCAATAAATCAAAGACATCGGTACTGTCTTCATACGCATCACCAATAATTTCACCACTGATACGAATCAATTCACGCTGAATAAATTTTTGTAAAACGATACGCGCATGCGCATCAATATTCGCAGTAGAAACAACTGAGTTGGTGAGTTTGGTAACATAATAGGGGCCACCCACTGCATCCAGTTGTTCTTTCATTTTCAATTCTTCTACCACAGTGAGTATATCGATGGGCATACTTTTCTGTTGCAGACTTTGCATTGCTTTGAAAATGAGCTGGTGTGCTTCTACATAAAAACACTCGGGCTTAACGATTTCTGTAACGGTATCAAAAGCACTTTTTTCCAGCATGATAGCACCCAATACCGCTTCCTCTAATTCTTTGGCCTGAGGGGGTACTTTTCCATATACCATTGTGCTAAGGTCTACTGCGGGCTTTCTTCTTTTGCGGTCTTTATTCAGGCTGGTCAGATCCATGGTCGTAGTCAGTTCTTGGTTGGTGGTTAGTAAGTTTCCTATTTCCTTCCTAAGTCATTTCCCGTGTTACGGAATTGTTACCTCGGCAGTTAGGGGGAGCGAATATGGTGTAGAAAATTGTCTTACTAAAATTTTTTTCTGGCATTTTTCATCCACATCAATTCACAGTTCCACGCAGTTTATTCACCGCTCTATTCACACAAATTACTAAGGTTATCCCCCAAAATCAAAAGTTTTCCGACCAAACACACAGGAAATGCACAAATACCTGTGTACAAAGAAATTTCTAAAAAATGGGGTTGGAGATGGGAGAAAAGCGTAATTAAAGAGCTGTAAGCTTCAAGCTGCAAGCCTCACGCTAGAGGCTTCAAGTGACGAAGACTTTAGTATCGGCTAGTTGTTGTCAAAACGTTGTGCTGTAGTTGAAAATTTTAGATCTAAATCTTTTGAGCTATAGCTTGTAGCCTGTAGCTTGTCGCTTGCAGCTTATTATCCTTACTTTTACACCCCGAAAAGAGCAATCGAATATGACCATTAGTTATAACTGGCTGAGTGAATACCTCCCCACAACCCTTGAACCTGAAGCATTGTCTAAAATCTTGACTTCTATCGGATTGGAAGTGGAGAGTCTGGAAGCGTATGAGAGCATCAAGGGTGGATTGAAAGGTTTGGTAATAGGTGAAGTACTTACCTGTGAACAACATCCCAATGCTGATAAATTAAAGATCACTACCGTAAATATTGGCGGAGAAACACCGCTGCAGATTGTTTGTGGGGCTGCCAATGTAGCTGCCGGACAAAAAGTAATTGTTGCAACGGTTGGTACTACCATTTATCCCATTGGCGGAGAGCCTTTAACCATGCGGATTGCCAAGATTCGTGGGGTGGAAAGTCAGGGTATGATTTGTGCAGAAGACGAAATTGGTGTGGGTACCAGTCATGACGGAATCATGGTATTACCGGCTGATTCAGTTCCCGGTACCGATGCAGCAAGTTTATTTACACCCTACAATGATTGGATTTATGAGATCGGACTCACACCCAATCGTATGGATGCAATGAGTCATTTGGGTGTGGCAAAAGATGTTTGTGCCTATCTCACCCACCATGAACAAGAAGCCAAGCCTGTTTCACCATTCAGCAATACATTCAAAGTTGATTCAAAAAAACTGCCCATCAAGGTAACGGTAGAAAATCAGGAAGCTTGTCCAAGATATGCGGGTGTAAGTATTACAGGCGTTACCGTAAAAGAATCTCCGGCTTGGTTGAAAAATCGTCTACTGGCCATTGGACAAAGACCCATCAACAATATCGTTGACATTACGAATTATATCCTGCATGAAACCGGTCAACCACTGCATGCTTTTGATGCAGATACGATCAAAGGCGGAGAAGTAGTGGTAAAAAATTTAGACGAGGGAAGTAGTTTTATCACACTCGATGAAAAGGAACGGAAACTATCAGCAGAAGACCTGATGATCTGTAATGGATCTGGAGAAGGAATGTGCATTGCAGGTGTTTTTGGTGGAGCTAAGAGTGGTGTTACATCAGCTACAACGAATATATTTTTAGAGAGCGCATGGTTTCATCCCATTTCCGTTCGTAAAACATCTTTACGACATGGATTGAGAACAGAAGCTGCTACACGTTTTGAAAAAGGTGTTGATATATCTGGTTGCGTACAGGTATTACAACGTGCTGCATTACTCATTAAAGAGGTTGCAGGTGGCGAGATTGCAAGTGATGTTACAGATGTATATCCTTCACCCAAAGCCAAAACAGAAGTGGCAGTGAAGTATCATTATATCAAAAAATTAAGCGGGAAGAACTATCATCCAGATAAAGTTAAAAAGATATTGAATGCATTAGGCTTTGAAGTAGTGAGAGAAGATATTGATGAACTTAAAGTTGCAGTTCCCTACAACAAACCGGATATCAGTATTCCGGCAGATATCGTAGAAGAAATCATTCGCATCGATGGTCTGGATAATATTGATATTCCTACCTCTATCACAATTAGTCCGGCCATAGCTGCATCGGGTGTGAAAGAAGCATTGAAAGATAAGATTGCCGGTTATTTGGTTGGACTGGGTTTTGTTGAAATACTTACCAATTCTATAACCAATAGTAAATATTTCTCAGAAGAAGTATTAGCGAGTTCAGTCAAAATGTTGAATAATCTTAGTGTGGAACTGGATGTTTTACGTCCAACCATGCTGGAAACCGGACTTGAAACGGTTGCTTATAATTTGAACCGTAGAAACCTGCATTTGCAGTTGTTTGAGTTTGGAAAAGTCTATGCAACAGACGCTGTTGGTCAATATCGGGAAGAGGAACGTTTGTGTATATACCTGACCGGACAATCCACTGAAGCAGGATGGAGAGGCAAGCCGGGTGTTTTTGACATTTATCACGGAAAGGGAATTGTGCAAGCAATCATTCAATTGACAGGCTTGAAGGGACTTCATTTCGTTCCATCGGCGAATGATGCATCTACACTGGAATTGTATGTTGGAAAACAACAAGTGGGGATTGTAACGGAAGTAGATAAAAAGAAAGCAGCTGCATTTGATATCAAGCAAAATGTAGTGTTTGTAGACATCAACTATCTAACGTTCACCCAATTGGTTTCCCAACAAAAAATCACTTATAAAGAAGTGAATAAGTTCCCAATCATGCAGCGTGATCTGGCGTTGGTGGTGAATCGCAATACCACATATGCAGCAATAGAAGCGGTGGTACAGCAATTAAAGATTCCTCGCCTTACCGACATGCGTTTATTTGATGTATTTGAAAGCGATAAACTGGGAGCCGGAAAAAAATCCATGGCCATCAGTTTCACCTTTACCGATGAAGAAAAAACCCTGACTGATAAAGAAGCCGATAGCATGGTGGCTAAGCTAATTCAGGCGCTGGAGAAGGAAGTGGGAGCGGAGATCAGAAAGTAAGGCTTTAGCTAATGGCTTATAGCGTATAGTTCATGGCAAATAGCAAAACCTCATTCCTACTATTAGCTATGACCTATAAGCTACAAGCTGCAAGCCACACGCTATAAAGTGCAAAATAAGTGCACTAAAAATGTTGTAACCCCTAAAATTGAAACTATCTTAGAGAGATGTTAGATCTTGATCGGCATATCAAAAATATTCAAGAAAAGCTTCAGCAATTGTTGCGGAATCAGCAAGTGTTGGTGAAGGAGAACCAGCGGTTGACGAAAGAGTTGGAAAAAAGCAAGCAATCCTTAGCGGAAAAGGAAGCTGCAATTGCGATGCTTCATCAACAGTTGGATGCACTGAAACTCAGTGCTACCGCAAAATCTCCGGAAGAAAAAGCTGTATTGGAAAAACGGATCAATGGTTATCTCAAAGAAATCGATAAATGTTTGGCGCTGTTAAATACCTAATTGCATGTCTGAGTTAATTCCTGTCAATATTGTCATCGCAGATCGTAATTATCGTCTACGTATTGAACCCCAAGACGAAGAAATGGTACGTAAGACTGCGGGGTTGATCAATGATAAAATCACTGAGTTTAAGACGAACCTAGCGGGTAAAGACATGCAAGACTACGTTTCGATGGTGCTGTTATGGTTTGCCACTGAACAGAATCAAAGCGGAATAGAACTGGTTAAATGGGAAGAAGCCTCCCAAAAACTAGCCACCCTCGAGCGTCAGCTCGATAAAGCCCTGGAGGAAGGGGGGCAGTAGTACCCAGTCCATGGTCGATAGTCCATAGCAGGAGGAAAAAAGCAAAAGAATTGTTCTTGCCATGGACTATGGACTATTCTAAACAGATTTCACTTTTCTTCTACGTATTTAATTATCTTCGCTCTTATCCGTTTACTCATTATTGTAAATTGTGATGTGTTATTGTGAATCAATGATTTTGAACTATTTAAAAAACGAATTAGAAAATGGACCAGACGCTTGTCTTGATCATAGCCGCACCTGTGGCACTCATTGTGGGGTTGATAGCAGGTAAATTCATCTTTGCCAAAAACACCCAAAAACAAATTGATGAAGCCCATCTACAGGCACAAAATATCCTGAAAGAAGCAGAGCTAAGGGCTGAAACCATTAAAAAGGAAAAACAGCTGGAAGCAAAAGAACGCTTTGTACAGTTAAAAGCTGAGCATGAGCGTGAAGTGAATGAACGCAATCGTAAGATCAGCGAATCCGAAAATCGTGCGAAGCAGAAAGAAATCTCCATCAATCAAAAAGAAGCTGCTTTAGACAAGCAGATCAAGGAAAATGAAGCGATCAAGGAAAACCTGAATCGGCAAATTGAAGTGGTGAATCTGAAGCGCACTGAGTTAGAGAAGCATCAGGAAGAACATATCCGCAGACTTGAAAAAATTGCCGGTCTCAGTGCAGAAGAGGCAAGATCACAATTGGTGGAGAGTCTGCGTCAGGAAGCACAAACCAGAGCGCTTACTTTACAACAGGAGATCATTGAAGATGCGAAGCAGAAGGCGAATAAGGAAGCTCGTAAGATCGTTATTCAAACCATTCAACGTACCGCTGCAGAGCAAACCATTGAAAATACGGTTACTGTATTCAACCTAGAAACCGATGAGATCAAAGGTCAGATCATTGGTAGAGAAGGTAGAAATATCCGTGCCATTGAAGCCGCTACCGGTGTTGATTTGATCGTGGATGATACACCGGAAGCCATTATCCTTTCTTCATTTGACCCATTAAGAAGAGAGATTGCCAGATTGAGTTTACAGAGATTGGTAACGGACGGGCGTATTCACCCTGCCCGTATTGAAGAAGTAGTAGAAAAAACCCGACGCCAGTTAGAAGAGCAGGTAATGGAAATTGGAGAGCGTACGGTGATCGAGATGGGAATACATGGATTACATAAAGAATTGATTCGTATTGTTGGGAAAATGAGATTCCGTTCTTCTTACGGACAAAATCTGTTAATGCATAGCCGTGAAACAGCCAATCTTTGTGGTATCATGGCAGCTGAATTAGGCATGAATCCTAAATTGGCAAAACGTGCCGGATTATTGCATGATATCGGAAAAGTTCCCGATGAAGAAACAGAACTGAGTCACGCATTACTCGGTGCTAAATTAGCAGAGAAGTATGGCGAAAATCCGGCGGTGGTGAATGCGATTGGTGCTCACCATGATGAAATGGAAATGTTATATGTGATTTCTCCGATCGTACAAGCTTGTGATGCCATCAGTGGAGCGCGTCCGGGTGCACGTAGAGAAATCATGCAGCAATACCTGCAACGAATTAAAGACCTAGAAAATCTGGCATTGGCTTATCAGGGAGTAGAAAAAGCGTACGCCATTCAGGCGGGAAGAGAATTACGCGTAATAGTGGAAGCAGAAAAAGTAACCGACGGCGACAGCGATAAACTCAGCTTTGAAATTGCCCAAAAAATACAAACTGAAATGACCTATCCGGGTCAGATTAAGGTGACTGTGATTCGGGAGAAGCGGGCGGTGAATGTAGCGAGATAAGCTATGAGCTGCGAGCCTCGAGCTACGAGCTTGATATATTTTTACTATAAAACCACCTTTGAATATAAGGTGGTTTTTTGTTGTTTGCTATTGACTAGTGCACTTCGTATCTACCGTATAGGTATGGGTTATTTTGCAGGTCAAATATATTTGTGATGAAAGACTTTAAACGTCTCAAGGTATGGCAGCAAGGAATGGAAATTGCCCAATTATGTTATGAACTGATTCGAGAGTTTCCAAAAGAGGAAAAATATGGTTTAATCAGTCAGATAACTAGGTCTGCAAGCTCAATTCCCGCGAATATAGCAGAGGGTAGTAGTCGAAAAAGTGATCGAGAATATGCTCATTTTTTGCAAATTTCTTTAGGGTCTTGTTTTGAACTTGAAACACATATTCTCTTATCAGAATTGCTTGGCTTTGGCTCAATAAACATCAGAAAATCAATAATTTATAAAATTGATGAGGAGCAAAAGATGCTTATTAGCTTTATACATAAGTTAAACAAGTAAAGCTCATAGCTCGTAGCTCACAGCTCACAGCCCAAAAACTTTTGGAGAATCCCGCCCCCATCCTTACCTTTGCCGTCCGCAAAAATTAAATGTTATGAACGCAGCAGTTCAGTTTGTACACGAGCAGTTAACGGTAAAGAAAGAATATCCTAAGTTCAAAGCAGGTGATAATATCACTGTTAACTATAAAATTATTGAAGGTGGTAAGGAGCGTATCCAGAGCTTCCGTGGTGATGTGATTAAGTTACAGGGTAATGGAGCAACCGCTTCTTTTACTGTGCGTAAAATCTCTGACGGAGTAGGTGTAGAGCGTTTGTTCCCTATTCTTTCACCAAACATCGATTCTATCGTTCTGAATAAGACCGGTAAAGTTCGTCGCGCTAAATTGTACTATTTGCGTGAGCGTAGCGGTAAGAGCGCACGTATTAAGGAAAAAAGATTCTAATTTCATTAGATGTATAGTAAAAGCGGAAACTGAGTTCATCGGTTTCCGCTTTTTTTTGTCTAGCCATCTATCAAATATTTATCCATAAACTTTGCTGTTAATTGGTTCATTCAGTATGGTTTTACCTTACCTTTGAACTTCTCAAAACTTATTTTATGGGTAATTTAGGATTTCAGGAAATTTTATTGATCGCAGTGGTGGTACTGGTATTGTTTGGTGGTAGAAAGATCCCCGAATTCATGCGTGGACTGGGTAAAGGTATCCGTGAATTCAACGATGCAAAGAACAATGTGAAGAAAGAACTGGAAGAAGGGATCAAAGAAAAGGATCAGGCTGCACAATAGTATTTCACTTCAAAAAGATTTTTAGCCTTTGTTTCGCTTTAGCACAATCAAAGACTATCATACAGCATTACAGAACGGCCAAACCACCTGTGTGGAGGCCGTTCGTTTTTATATCGATAGGATACAAGCAGATCAACACCTGAATGCCTGGCTTGAAGTGTATGCAGAAGAAGCCCTTGCTGCAGCGGCAAGTATGGATAAAGAAAGATCGTCCAATCAACCACTCTTGCCTTTACATGGAGTATTGATAGGACTCAAAGATGTGATTTGTTATAAAGACCATCGTGTATCGGCATCTTCCCGGATGCTGGATGGATTTGTATCTGTATACAACGCTACCGCTACACAAAAATTATTGGATGCAGGAGCCATCATTATTGGCCGACAAAACTGCGATGAATTTGCCATGGGTAGCAGTAATGAACATTCTGCTTACGGATCGGTGAAAAATGCGTTGGACGAAACACGCGTACCGGGCGGATCTTCCGGTGGTTCGGCTGTTGCTGTTCAAGCAGATCATTGTATGATTAGTTTGGGGAGTGATACCGGTGGATCGGTACGACAGCCGGCTGATTTTTGTGGTATCATCGGACTCAAACCCGGCTATGGAAGAATATCACGTTATGGTCTCATCGCCTATGCTTCTTCTTTTGATCAGATCGGTATTTTTGGAAAAAACATTCAAGATGTAGCCCTTACACTTCAAGTAATTTCCGGTGCTGATGCGTTTGATAGTACGGTTTCTCAGTTGCCGGTTCCCGATTTTACCGCTGCATTGAATAAGATGGATGACCCACCCAAAAGAATTGCTTATTTTAAAGAAGCATTGGACCATCCCGGTTTAGACCCTGCAATCAAAGCCGCAACTGAAGGCTTTATCAAAAAATTAACAGCCCAAGGTTATATCGTAGAACCTCTTGATTTTGAGCTACTTGAATATGTGGTGCCTACTTACTATGTTTTAACTACTGCCGAAGCTTCCAGTAATCTTTCTCGGTATGATGGGGTTCGTTTTGGACATAGATCGACTCAGCCAACCGATGATCTGACAGATTTCTATAAGTTGTCTAGGAGTGAAGGGTTTGGTAAAGAAGTAAAGAGAAGAATCATGCTGGGCAGTTTTGTATTAAGTGCCGGCTATTACGATGCTTATTTTACTAAAGCTCAACAAGTTAGAAGAAAATTACAACAGCTTACAGCAACCGTTTTTTCATCTTATGACGCCATTATTTCGCCAACCGTTCCGGCACCTGCCTACCGCATTGGTGAGTTGCAAAATGACCAGCTGGCCATGTTTTTAGGTGATATCTACACTGTATTCGCCAATCTGGTAGGAATACCCGCCATTTCCATACCGCTGTTTAAACACCCTAATGGGATGCCCTTTGGTCTGCAGATTATGACTTCTCAGGATGATGAGGTATCTTTGCTCCGCCTTTCAAAACAGTTTTTGGAACTTTCTGAATAACAGACGCTCTGTTTTGAACATAACCCAACTTATTGCAACCCATTACAGAACTAATTGATAATTAAAGGATTTGATCACATGAAGTGGTTTGGTATCAGCATACAAAGTCATATCAGCACCAGCAAAGCATTGTTGGTCTGCTTTGCTTTTGTGGCAGGTTCACTGGGGATGATGTCTTTTAAAGCGGCTGGTATTGGTTCTGCATCAACAGACAGTGATTCTACCCTCAATGATAAAAGTGGGTTTAAAAGTTTGTTTACCGCTCAGCGTTTTGATGCTTCTAAACCCTATGAGGCGCAATTGAATCCGAGAGCTGTTGCATTTGTACAAGAATATGTTCGAAAAAATGGCGAGCATCTGGAGAAAATGAAAAGCTGGGGTAAGCCTTATTTCGATTTATATGATAACGTACTCACAGTTTATGGATTGCCTAAAGAAATGAAATACCTCAGTGTGATCGAGAGTCATCTCGGATCGAATGTGGTATCATGGGCAGGTGCGGCAGGTCCATGGCAGTTGATGCCTTATGAAGCCAAACGTTTTGGTTTACGTGTGGGTGCAGTAGATGAGCGATTGGATTATTACAAGAGCACACACGCAGCTGCAAAACTGATGCGCGAATTGTATGCTGAATTCAATGACTGGTTATTGGTGGTTGCGGCCTATAATGCAGGGGCAGGTCGTGTAAAACAAGCGATCAGAAAATCGGGTAGTAGAGAGTTCTGGGATTTGCAATACCATTTACCTGAAGAAACCAGAAATCATGTCAAAAAATTCATCGGGACTCATTATGCATTTGAGGGAAGCGGGGGTTGGACTACCATGACGGCTGCGGAGACAGAACAAAAGAAAGCAATTCTACAAAGTACAGAAACGGTTCAACTGACCACGGATGAACTGAATAATTCTACTGTGGTTGAAATAGCGGGTAGATACAATTCGCTGATTGTCTCCAATGCGCTTTTAATGAACTTGAATCAATTCAATCGTTGGAACCCGAATTTTGATAAAACTTTAGCGGAAGGAAAGAAGTATTCCATGCGCATACTCAAGGATAAGGAACAAGTGTTCCATGCTAAAAAGCAACAATTGTTGATGGAGTCTGTGAAATCATTATTGGAAAGTGCTTCTGCATCCAGATAATTGGGCTTATGCGCCTTCAAGCACTCTTCTAATGGCCGCAGCTTTTACCAGACATTCTTCATATTCCTTTTCCGGATCACTATAAAAAGTAATACCACCGCCAACCTGATAACCCAGGTACTGATTAGTGCTGTTATAAAGAATACTTCTGATCACTACATTAAAATCGAAATCACCGGTAGGACTGATATAGCCTACAGCACCCGAATATAAACCGCGTTTGCTTTGTTCATATTGCTCTATCAGTTCCATCACTCTTTTTTTAGGAGCACCTGTCATACTACCCATAGGGAAACAAGCTTTGATGATATCTGTAAACTGATAAGCAGGATCAAGGGCTCCTTCAACTGTAGAAATCATCTGATGTACTTGCGGAAAACTATAAATGCCAAATAATTCAGTGACTTGCACCGATCCTTGTTGACATACTTTGCTAAGATCATTCCGTACCAGATCTACCACCATTACATTTTCACTTTTGTCTTTCTCACTGTTCTGCAATTGCTCAATCAATTGTTGATCAGCTTCCGGATCGGATTGATTTCGTGGAATAGTGCCTTTGATAGGTTGTGATAATAAACGATCGCCTTTTTTCTGTAAAAAGCGTTCCGGACTGGCACAGAGCAGGTATTTATCTTCTAGTCGATAATAACATGCAAAAGGATTTGGTGAAACTTTTGTGAGTTGTTGATACAATGACAAAGGCTCAATCACTGTATCGGTAGCATAAAACTCCTGACAAAAATTGATCTCATAACAATCGCCTCTTTGTATATGCAGTTTAAGCTGCTCAATCGTTGCGATATATTTTTGTCTGGTCATTTTAGGCTGAACAGATACGCTAGGTTGCGGTACACTCAAAACAGCGGGAGTAGCTTTAATTGACTCATAAATACTTGACGCATCAGCATCATTGTATATTTCTATGAAAAGTGTTTGTTCTTTCAGGGAAAGAATGATTGCGGGAACAAAAAAGAAAAGATCGGGAAATTGAATACCATCCGTATGTATAGAACGAAGCTGTTCAATTTGATTTTTGATGTCGTATCCCAGATGACCAAAGATCCATTTGGTTTTATGGGTATGGATAAAATCATCCAAGGTATTCAGAGAAGCATCAGAAGGCAATGCGGCAGTTACACCACAGGCAACCATACATTCCACTACTGATGCGGAACTTTGGTATTGATGGTTGTCCAGAAAACAACAAATGTTGAACTGATTAGCCCAGTTCAACATTTGTTGTTTGGTTTCTATACTATCTGTTATAGAAAAGGAATAAATGATAGATCGTTATTTAGGCCGATTAAAAATCATCATCGTCATCATCGTCAAATCCACCTGCTTTATCATCAAATAGGTCGAATTCTTTGAAGTCTTCATCTAAGCTAAAATCATCATCATCGCCCTTCTTTTTTGCGCCGCCGGATGCTTTTTTCCCTTTGCTTTTGGGAATATCAAATTCATCGAAGTCGGGATCCCAGTCATCGTCTTCATCTTCTGGTTTTTCCCAATCGTCTGAATCTTCATCTAATTCGTCATCATCATCGTCGTCGTCATCAGATTTTGATTTCTTAGACGAAGATTTAGATGCAGTTTTTTTGGAAGGAGCTTTGAGATCCATCTCATCATCATCATCTTCCAAATCATCATCATCGTCTTCCATTTGCTTTTTGCTTTTTGGAGACGGTTTCTCATCAGCATTTTTAGGTGCTGCTTTCTTAAGGGTGGAGGATTTTTTATCCTTATCAGATCTTGCTGCCATATTTCCAATAAGATTAACTGCGTAAAATTTCAACGCAAATTCTGATTAACCAAAAAAATTTTTTTGTTACAAATGCGATGCCACAAACTAAATGGCTACAATCTGTTCTCTGCCCGGTCCGTTTGAAACGTATTTAACAGGCGCACCAACATATTTGTTGATGAAATCGATATAAGTTGTCATGGTTTCAGGCAAGGAACCGGCAACTTTGATGCTGGTACTGTCTATTTTCCATCCGGAAAAACTTTTCCAAACAGGGTCAATATCCACTCCCGACATCTGAAAAGGAACTTCAGTATGCTCCTGACCATTGATTTTATAAGCGGTACAAACGTTCAGCGTATCAAAACTATCTAATACATCCGCTTTAGTCATGATGAGCTGTGTTACACCATTGATCATGCAAGCAAACTTTAAAGCAACCAGATCAATCCAGCCGCAACGACGTGGACGTCCGGTAGTGGCGCCAAATTCGCTACCAATTCTTCTTAACTCTTCTCCGGTTGCATCATTCAGCTCTGTTGGGAAGGGACCGCCACCAACACGGGTACAATAAGCTTTGGTGACACCCAATACTTCATTGATTTGTTTTGGAGAAACCCCCAATCCGGTACACACACCCGCAGAAATGGTATTCGAAGAAGTAACGAAAGGGAATGTTCCGAAGTCGATATCCAACATACTTCCTTGTGCGCCCTCTGCCAGTACTTTTTTACCCTCTGCCAAACTTTTATTGATAAAATATTCGCAGTTGATAATATTCAATGTTCTCAAAAACTCAATCGCTTCAAAGAACTCCTGCTCTGATGCAGAAATATCTTCGCTGAAATTGAAATTATTTAATAAAGTCTGGTGTTTAGCACGCAGCTCTTTGTATTGAGCATCAAAAGACGGACTCAAAATATCGCCTACTCTCAGTGCATTTCTTCCTGTCTTATCCATATAAGCAGGTCCGATGCCTTTCAAAGTGGATCCAATTTTTGCATCACCTTTTTGTAATTCAGATGCTTTATCCAAAGCACGATGTGTAGGAACGATCAGATTGGTTCTTTGTGAGATAAATAAGTTCTTACGTACGTCAATACCATATGCAGCTACTGCATCACACTCACGCTTCAAGGTTACAGGATCAAGCACCACACCATTACCAATAACATTAACGATGTGTTGATGAAAAATACCGGAAGGTATCTGATGCAACACCATTTTTTGTCCATTCACGTATAAGGTATGTCCTGCATTCGGACCGCCCTGAAAACGGGCAATGATATCATATTTGGGTGCGAAATAATCAACGATCTTTCCCTTACCCTCATCACCCCACTGTAAACCCAGTAAAACGTCCACCATAAGTTTGCTTTGAATCGCGGCAAAAATAGGAGATAGTTTGGGGTTTTGGGAAGAATATTTTTGGGAGGATAAAGTTCACAGTTGTTAGTTGACAGTTGACAGAAATAAGAAAGACTGGTTTTCCTGTCAACTGTCAACTAACAACTATCAACCCTCTCATCACTTCTCATTTTCCGTATCAAATCGATCCACTCTTTGGATACCATTGAGTGATTTAAGTCTTTCAACCAATTCTTCCAATTCCTCTTTATCGTGTACAAATATTTTGATCGTTCCTTCAAATAAGCCCTCACTGGATTCAATGGTCAAGCCTGCAATATTAATCCGAAGGTCGCCGCTAATGACGTTGGTGATTTTATTGACCACGCCCACATCATCCAACCCAATGATTTTGAGTCCGGTAAGGAATGAGATTTCTTTGTTCTTAGCCCACTTGGTTTTTACAACCCTATGGCCATAATTCGCGAGTAATTGTGCTGCATTTGGACAACCGGTTCGATGTATAATTAACCCTTTACCGGTGCTAACAAAACCAAACACATCATCTCCAGGTATAGGATTACAGCATTTAGCGAGGGTGTACATGATCTTATCACTGCTTTCCCCGAAAATGATGAGCTCAGATTCTTTTTTACTATATGTTTTTTGTACCGGATCCGTAATGATTTCCTGGATCACAGGTTTGGGTTTGGGGATTTCTATTTTATCGCCCAATACCTGGAAGTCTTTCAGCTCTTTTAGATCGAGAACCTTGGTAGCGATTCTATAATGCAGATCCAGTGATGAAGGAAGTTTATAAAATTGAACCAGTTCTTCAATATTGTATTGGCTATATGCTGCACCCATGCTTTCCAGTTTTCTTTGGAGCAGGTATTTACCATCTTCCGCTACTTTTCGTTTTTCTTCTCTTAAAGCATCTTTGATTTTATTTCTCGCCTTCGCCGTTACTACAAAGCCCAGCCAGTCTTCGGATGGTTTTTGTTTATTACTGGTAATGATCTCAATCTGGTCACCACTTCTTAATTTATGGCTGATAGGCACCAGTTTATGATGTACTTTGGCACCAATACATTTACTACCGATGGCTGAGTGAATAGAGAAAGCGAAATCCAACGCCGTACTTCCCATCGGCAACATTTTCACTTCACCTTTTGGAGTATACACATAAATTTCTTCGGCTAGAAAAGATGTTTTGAAATCCTGTAAGAAGTCGACTCCTTCTGTATCCTGTGTACTCAATACTTCCCTGATCTGACCAAACCATTTATCAAATCTGTCTTCCTCATTATTACCTTCTTTGTATTTGTAATGGGCTGCCAAACCTTTTTCTGCAATCTCATTCATACGCTTGGTACGAATTTGTACTTCTACCCATTTACCTTGAGGTCCCATTACAGTCGTATGTAAAGCTTCATAACCATTGCTTTTGGGATTGCTCAACCAATCACGTAAACGTTCAGGCGAAGGCATGTATTCATCCGTGATCATGGAATAGACTTTCCAGCAATCCTCTTTTTCTTTTTCAGTAGGTGAGTCCAGTATTACACGAATAGCGAACAAATCATATACTTCCTCAAAAGCAACGCCCTTCTTTTTGATCTTGTTCCAAATAGAATGAATACTTTTTGGGCGACCATAAATTTCAAAATTGAAATTGGCGGCCTGCATTTTTTCTTTTATGGGACGAATAAACTCATTGATGTAACGGGTTCTTTCGCGTTTGGTTTCTGCAAGTTTTTTAGCAATATCCCGATAGGCTTCCGGCTCCATGTATTTCATGGACAGGTCTTCCAACTCGGTCTTGATATTGTACAATCCCATCCGGTGTGCCAATGGAGCATACACCCAAACCGTTTCTGATGCGATCTTCAACTGTTTTTCGCGTTTCATATGATCCAGCGTACGCATATTGTGTAAGCGGTCTGCCAGTTTGATCAGGATCACACGCGGATCATCAGTAAGTGTTAAAAGGATTTTCTTAAAATTCTCAGCCTGTTGAGAAGTATTGGTATCCATTACGGTGGAGATCTTGGTCAGACCATCCACAATTCTTGCGATCTCTGTTCCGAATTCACGTTCGATATCTTCCAGCGATATATCTGTGTCTTCAACCGTATCATGTAGCAAAGCACAAATGGTACTTCTTACCCCTAGTCCGATTTCTTCCACACAAATCATGGCAACGGCTATGGGATGAAGAATATAGGGTTCGCCACTTTTTCTTCGCATGGTTTTATGCGCATCGGCGGCCATTTGAAAAGCATGACGTACCAATTCCTTATCGCCTTTCTTTAGCTTTGATTTCAAGCTTCTCAAAAGGGCGCGGTAATGCCTTAATATTTCATTTTTTTCCTGATCTGGGTTCAGGTTATAACGAGGTAACACCACCTCCGCAGTCGTATCTTTCGCTTGCTCCATATCTGACTACGAATATACGAATAGTCGATGGCTTATGGTCCATAGCAAATGGCTTATTGTTCATGGCTTATGGTAGGGAAAATGGGATGTGTGTAGTCGATCGTCCATGGTCAATAGTCCACAGCGTATAGTCCATGGTCCATAGCATATGGTAGGAAAATGGGAATGTACAAGCGTCGCTTGTATTCATATAAGTAAAGAATAAAGTATTTATTACAGGACATGGACTATCGACTATACGCCATGAACCATACGCCATGGACTATGGACCATCGACCATGGACTGTGATTCCCAAAAATTACAGCATCGGTAAACACTGCCAAGCCTTTGTTGTTACCTTTGGCAACTGTCATGACTGAAACGAGTAAAAAAAAGGTATTTGATTTTTCCTTACTAGGCAGGGTATTCCATTTTGTGAGGCCTTATAGAGGAATGTTCTATCTCAGTTTGATTTTGGCTGTGGTAATGGCTTTATTTGCACCCATCAGACCCTATCTGATTCAGTTAACGGTGGATACGGCAACCGGTAAGTCTGTGCAGATTCCCGGATGGCTTGAAACGGTTCTGTTCAATACCGATCTCTCGGATGCCAGTCGATTTATTATTTCGGTAACGCTTTTTCAGATCGTATTCCTGGTAGTGGAAACATCGATCCGATTCATTTTCAGCTTTATTACTGCATCCATGGGACAACATGTGGTAAAGGATATGCGTATTGCGGTGTATAAAAAGATACTTGGGTTAAATCTTCGTCAGTTCGACAAAACTCCTATCGGTACGCTTACCACCAGAACCATTGATGATATAGAACGCATCAATGATATTTTTTCAGATGGTCTTATTCCGATCATAGCAGATTTGCTTACCATCATCATCACACTGGCAACGATGTTTTGGATGGATTGGCGGTTGACATTGATTAGTCTGGCACCCTTTCCAATCATGATCATTGCTACTTATTATTTTAAAGAAAGTGTAAACAAAAGTTTTATCAAGGTTAGAAATGCGGTCGCTAGTTTGAATGCTTTTGTTCAAGAGCATATTACGGGAATGCAAGTAGTGCAAGCTTTTGCTGCGGAAGAGCGGGAGATGCATAAATTTAAAAAAATCAATGCAGAACATCGGAATGCCAATATCAAAGCCATTTTTGCGTATTCTGTTTTTTTCCCAATTGTGGAAGTAGTACTTGCTTTAAGCACCGGATTACTCGTATGGTGGATCGCTGGAAAATCATTGGATGCAGGATTGTTAATGGCATTCATTTTATACCTGAATCAGATATTTCGTCCATTACGTGTGATTGCAGATAAGTTTAATGTCTTGCAAATGGGGATGGTAGCTGCTGAAAGAGTGTTCAAAGTATTAGACAATAGTGATGAATTGAGTGTAAAAGATCATGGTAATTTTCAGCCAACTCATATTAAAGGGGATATTGATTTTGAACAAGTATCATTTGCTTATGTAGATGGAAACTTTGTGTTGAAAAATATCAGCTTCCAAGTGAAAGCCGGTGAAACGGTAGCGTTGGTTGGGCATACCGGTAGTGGCAAAACATCTATTATCAGTTTACTGAATAGATTATATCATATCCAAAAAGGAGTGATCAGAATTGATGGGGTAAATATCAATGACTATGATATTGACCGTTTAAGAAAAAGCATGGGTGTGGTTTTGCAAGATGTGTTTCTTTTTTCCGGTTCTGTAATGGATAATATTACACTTCGCGATCCATCTATTCATAAAGAGCAAGTGGTAGAAGCTGCAAAGCTGATAGGCGTGCATGATTTCATTATGCAATTGCCCGGTGGATATGATTACAATGTGATGGAAAGAGGCAGCACGTTGAGTTTGGGACAAAGACAATTGCTTTCCTTTATCAGAGCTTTGTTATACAATCCCTCTATTTTGATATTGGATGAAGCCACATCTTCCATTGATACGGAAAGTGAAATGCTGATTGAAAAAGCCATCGATAAACTCATCTCAGGCAGAACGTCTATCGTGATTGCTCACAGACTTTCTACTATACGCAAAGCAGATAAAATTATCGTGTTGGATAAGGGTGAGATTAAAGAGATCGGCAGTCATGATGAACTCTTGCTCATGGGCGGATTTTATGCTAAATTGCATGAGATGCAGTTTGAAAAAAAGAAGACTGCATTGGTATAAAATGGCAGATCATTCTTCTCAAAATATGATTCCCCAAAATGAATCTTCAAAAGTAGAAGAGTCGCACTATTCATACGGACCTTCAGAAGAAGAGCAACAATTATTGCGCGCTCTTAAGAGAACTCATACGGAAAGGTTTAAAGTGATGACCAAACTCATTAAAATGAATTTGATGTTCAGTAAAGCAAAAATTAGTCATCAGCCAATCAATGATACTGACCAACCTAAATAATTATGGATGTATTTGACGAAGATTTATTAGAATTCTGGTCGTCTTTGAATGAGGCGGGTGTTCTTTACATCATGATTGGTGGAGTGGCTACCAATTTGCACGGCTTTCAGCGAACTACAGATGACATTGATGTTTGGATTAAAGATACCCCGGAAAACCGTTTGAATTTTCGAAAAGCCATGAAAAAATACAGTCAGGTCGATTATTTCATGTTGGAAACACTTCAGATTATACCCGGTTGGACTCATTTTAACCTAAATAACGGTTTTCGGCTGGATTTAATGGTAGATGTGAAAGGGTTGGAAGGTTTTGGATTTGATGAATGTCTGGCCAAAGCTTCTATTGCTGAAATTAACGATATAAAAGTGCCTTTTTTACACATCAACCACCTGATGGAGTCTAAAAAAGCCGCTAACAGACCTAAGGATCAGGTGGATTTGATTTACCTTGAAAAAATCAAAAACTTATTGAAAAATGACCCTAAAGATCAAGGTTGATTTTTTTCTTTGTTTTCCGGCTTAGACTTTCCTTTTTCACCCCCTTTACCCCTATCTTTGCCGCAAATTTCGAGACAGGTATGGCCCGCATGAGTGTAAAATCTTTACTGGTAGCGACTTTCAGCCTTTTCACATTGCTGTTTTCTACTTTTTCATATGCCAATGAAACGCCTCAATCTGCAGCTGCAGGTCATGGTGAAGGCGAGTTTAATGTAACCGAAACCATTCTCGAGCACATTAAAGACGACCACAGCTGGCATTTATGGGGTCATACAACTCTTCCTCTGCCTGTTATCCTTTATTCTGATAAGGGCTTAGAGGTATTTTCATCAGCAAAACTGATGGACGAACATCATGAGCCTGCGATGTACGCTGGTCGTTATAATTATAAAACCATCGAGGGTAAGATCAAAGTGGTGAATGCGGATGGTTCTATAGACGAAGCCGCTTCTGCCAAAGTGTGGGATTTTTCTATCACCAAGAACGTGGCTTCACTTTTCGTTTCAATTCTGATTTTGTTATTGGTATTCTTGACTGTTGGTGGTGCTTATCGTAAAAGAGGTGTAAAGTCTGCGCCTAAAGGATTGCAGTCATTCATGGAGCCCATCGTTTTATTTGTACGCGATGAAGTGGCGAAACCCAATATCGGTCACAAGTATGCGAAATACATGCCTTTCTTGTTGACCATTTTCTTCCTGATCCTGATCAACAACTTTTTAGGTTTGATTCCATTCTTCCCGGGTGGTGCGAATGTGAGTGGAAATATTGCCTTCACAATGACTTTGGCTGTATTCGTATTCATCGTCGTAAACCTGAATGGTAATAAAAGTTATTGGGAGCATATTTTCTGGATGCCGGGTATGCACTGGAGCATGAAATTGTTCTTAGCACCTATTGAATTGATTGGTGTATTCACCAAACCCATTTCATTGATGATCCGATTGTTTGCGAATATTACTGCGGGTCACATTCTTGTATTGAGCTTAATCTGCCTGATCTTCATATTTAAAACCGTGTTTGCATCTGCTATTGCGGTTCCTTTTGCAGTGTTCATTGGATTGATTGAATTGCTTGTGGCATTCCTGCAGGCATACATCTTTACCATGTTGAGCGCTATGTATATTGGAATGGCTACAGAAGAGCATCACCATGAAGCAGCGCATCATTAATAAAAACTTTTTTTCACTCACAATTAAAACATAAAACAATGGTAGTAGGAAGTGTTGCCGCAATCGGCGCTGGTTTAGCTGCTATCGGTGCCGGAATCGGTATCGGTCAGATCGGTAAAGGTGCAGTAGAAGGTATTGCACGTCAGCCGGAAGCTGCTAACGATATCCGTGCAAACATGATCGTTGCTGCGGCTTTCGTGGAAGCGGTTGCCCTGTTTGCGGTGGTAGTTGCCCTGTTGGGTAACGGATAATCCGTTCAACTTTTTATACGGACCCCATGCAAAGGGCGGAAGGGTCCGTATAACTTTCAAAGAAAGAAATTTCAAACGCTGTATAAACATAGTTTATGTTATTAGAGATCAACCCGCTGGTATTACCTGATATCGGATTAGTATTTTGGAATACAATTGCATTCATCGTTTTATTCTTTGTATTGCGTGCTTTCGCATGGAAACCTATGCTGAAAGCAATTCATGATCGTGAACAAGGAATTGAAGATGCTTTGAGCAAAGCCGATAAAATGAAGGCTGATATCGCTGCTATGCAGAGTGAAAACGAAGCATTACTGGCAAAAGCCCGTGAAGAAAGAGCACAGATGATCAAAGAAGCAAAAGAAACTGCTGATAAAATGGTTGCTGATGCTAAAGAGAAAGCGAAGAACGAATACGATAGAATTGTTGCTGATGCTCAAGTGGCTATCAATCAGCAAAAAAATGCTGCTTTAACGGATGTTAAGAATCAAGTGGGTTCTTTAGTGGTTGAAGTAGCAGAAAAAGTATTACGTAAAGAACTTGCTAACAAAGCTGATCAGGAAAACTATATCAAGCAGTTGGCGGAAGGAGTGAAGCTGAATTAAAACCAATTTGAAAATGTGGTTATTTGAAAATTTGAAAATGAGGAAAAGACTTCATTTTAACTTTCAAATCTCCAAAATGCCATTTTCAAATTTTCAAATTCTCAAATTTTCAAATTAAAATACATGCAGAATCCACGTTTAGCAGGAAGATACGCTAAGAGCCTGGTTGACCTCGCAACAGAGAAAGGTCAGCTGGAAACGGTGTACGCAGATATGAAGTACCTGCAGGCTGTTTGTAAAAGCAGCAGAGATTTTGTAAACCTCCTGAAGAGTCCGGTTATTAAAGCAGATCAGAAGAATAGTATTATCAATAGCGTTACTAATGGTAAAGTGAGTGAGTTAACTGCAGCATTTAATACGCTATTGGTAAAAAAAGGACGTGAAGGAGATTTGTATGAGATCGCTAATGCATTCATTGATCAATACAATGAAATCAAAGGCATTCATAAAGTAGTATTAACTACTGCTGTGCCAGTAAGCGAAGAATTAAAAAAATCGATCGAGCAGAAAGTAAAAGCTGAGAAAAGCTTTGCCAATATAGAATTGGAAACCAAAACAGATGAAAGCCTGATCGGTGGATTTGTTTTGGAATTCAATAACAACTTGGTTGATGCAAGCATCTTGCGCGACCTAAAAGACATTAAAAAACAGTTCCTGCAGAATTTATACGTTCAGCAGTTACGATAATAACAAACACAATCATTATTAAAAGAATACAGTATGGTGGACATTAAACCCGATGAAATATCAGCGATACTGAGACAGCAGCTCAGCAATTTCAATGTATCTGCCGATTTAGAAGAAGTGGGTACCGTATTACAGGTGGGTGACGGTATCGCCCGTGTGTATGGCCTGAATGGCGTACGCAGTGGTGAACTGGTTGAATTTGAAAATGGCACCAAAGCCATCGCCCTAAATCTTGAAGAAGACAATGTGGGTGTGGTATTGATGGGAGAGAGTGGTGAAATCAAAGAAGGCGCCAAAGTAAAAAGAACCGGTAAAATCGCCTCTATCAAAGTAGGTGAAGGTGTGGTTGGTCGTGTGATCAATACCCTTGGTGAACCTATCGACGGTAAAGGTCCAATCACTGGCGATTTATATGAAATGCCTTTGGAGCGTAAAGCACCGGGTGTAATTTATCGTGAGCCGGTTAAAGAACCATTACAAACCGGTATCAAAGCGATTGATGCAATGATCCCTGTAGGTCGTGGTCAGCGTGAATTGGTAATTGGTGACCGTCAGACCGGTAAAACTGCCATCTGTATCGATACCATCATCAATCAGAAAGAATTTTACGATGCAGGTAAGCCTGTATATTGTATATATGTTGCGATCGGACAAAAAGCTTCTACCGTTGCAGGTGTAATGAAGACTTTGGCTGATAACGGAGCAATGGCTTATACTACTATCGTATCTGCATCTGCATCTGATCCGGCTCCTCAACAGTTCTATGCTCCATTCGCTGGTGCGGCTATTGGAGAGTTCTTCCGTGATACCGGTCGTCCTGCTTTGATCATTTATGATGATCTGTCTAAGCAAGCGGTTGCTTACCGTGAAGTTTCTCTGTTGTTGAGAAGACCTCCGGGACGTGAAGCGTATCCTGGTGACGTATTCTACTTGCATAGCCGTTTGTTAGAGCGTGCTGCAAAAGTGATCGCTAACGATGATGTTGCTAAAAACATGAACGATCTTCCTGAGTCTATCAAGCACCTTGTAAAAGGTGGTGGTTCATTGACTGCTTTGCCGATCATCGAAACACAAGCAGGTGACGTTTCTGCATATATTCCTACCAACGTAATTTCTATCACTGACGGACAGATCTTCTTGGAAGGTAACTTGTTCAACGCAGGTATCCGTCCGGCGATCAACGTAGGTATCTCTGTAAGCCGTGTGGGTGGTAATGCACAGATCAAATCCATGAAGAAAGTAGCAGGTACACTGAAACTGGATCAGGCACTTTATCGTGAGATGGAAGCCTTCTCTAAGTTCGGTGGTGATTTGGATGCTGCTACCAAACTGGTATTGGATAAAGGTGCTCGTAACGTAGAGATCCTGAAACAACCTCAGTACACTCCATTCTCTGTTGAAAAGCAGGTAGCGATCATCTACTTAGGTACACAAGGTTTGTTGCGTGAAGTAGCTGTGAAAAAAGTAAAAGACTTTGAAGCACACTTCCTCATGGAAATGGAAAACAAACTGCCGGATGTATTGGCTGAATTCAAAAAAGGTAATCTGCCTGAAGACGGTATCAACAAAATGGTTGAACTGGCGAAGAGCTTGATGCCTCAATACAAATAATTAGTCCTAAACTGTTATACAAGAGGCTGTATCAAAAGTCCGATACAGCCTCTTTTTATTCGGGTACCTGATGGAGAAAGTTTTCATTTAGGCGATTCTCAAAGCCTTCTTTTTACTTTTGAGACTTCCTCTTTTTTGTTCATTGGGTTGACAGCATTCTGTATTATTAGGTAACTTTCATTACGCATCTTTCAATCAGTAAACATATGCATCAGGTATTAGAACAACATATCAGAGCGAAACTTGGTACCGATACAGCGGGATTGGAAGAAGTAATCTCTTATTTCCAGCCACTGGAGTTGAAAAGAAATGATTACTTGTTAAGAGAAGGAGAGCTATGTAGGTCTTGTTATTTCATTGTAAATGGAGTTATTCAAGTATTCACCATCGATGCGGTTGGTAATGAAACAACAAGAGATTTTATTCTAGAAGAACACTGGTTGATGGAGATCAATAGTTTTTTGCAACAAGTACCCTCCAAGGAATTTTTTCGTGCAGCCGAACCTTCGCAGGTGTTATGCATCAGTCGAGAGCATTTTATGGATTTATCTGCACGGTTCCCTCAATTTGAAAAAATGTATAGACAAATACTCGAGCTTTCTTATGCTAACTCAGTATATCGTATCAATAGTTTTGTATCGATGGATGCATTGGAACGTTTGCGTTGGATGATGGATCATCAGCCTAAACTTTTCACTCGCTTATCTAGTAAAATGATCGCGTCTTATCTTGGTATCTCTCCTGAAACTTATACCAGATTAAAGGGCAAGTTGTAAAATATTGACATTTATCAAGAGCCATCCATATTAGCTTTTTCATTTTTGTGATGATCATTTTTCAAACTTAAATCATCATCATTATGAAAGAGTATCTGTTATTGTTCTACAATCAATCCGGTAACGGACAGTATATCAATTCACCGGAAGATATGCTCGAAGACATGCCCAAGTGGCAGCAATGGATCGGCAATATTGCGATGCAGGGAAAACTGGTATCGAGTAAGCCGATTGAATTCTATGGAACCATTGTTGATCAGAAAGGGATACAAAAAGGGTCTTTTATTCAGCAACAGATTTTATTGACCGGCTATCTGATCTGTAAGGCAGAAAGTATAGCGGAAGTAACAGACTGGTCAAAAAGCTGTCCCATTCTGAAATATGAAAAAGGATCAGTAGAAATTCGCCCAATCATGCCATTCGAAATATAAACCGCTAAATACACATCATATGCAAAAAGTATTGGCAACAGGTAAATGGCTGTTTGTTCTGTCGTTCCTGTTATATACCGGACTTCATTTCGGATTACCACAAGTGGGTGCTGATATGATACCCTCTTTTTTTCCCGGAAGACTTTTTTTGAATTATGCAACCGGCGTGCTGATCACCGCTTTTATTGTGAGTTGTTTAATCGGTAAATACGACCAGTTGGCTTCTTTACTGATGGCTTTGTATGTATTGTTGATGATCTTCCTGATTCATATTCCTAGGGCTGCGGAAAGCAGTAATGATATGTTGAATATTTTTAGGAATATCATGGTTATTGGAGCTTTGTTAATGTATGCGAAGGCATTTGCAAAAGATCGGTTTATTCAATAGTATTAGTTTTAAACAGAGCTGAGATTCATTTTCAGCTCTGTTTAATTTACTTCGTAGAATAAGTATCGAGGTGTCCCATGTTGCCCTCTGCATAACGTTTTCTTGTTTCTTGCATTTGAGCAGCAGTTGTCATTACAAAAGGACCTCCATAAATTATGTTTTCTTTGAGTGGAATACCTGTTCCAAACATAAATTCAAGTCCTTCTTTTCCCGCTGTTACTTCAATCGTATTTCCTTCTGTATCATAATTGATCAATCGTTGTTGGTTGATAATTTGTTGATCTGTAATACCCGTTCCTTTCAAGCCATACAAAAAAGCCATTTCCTGAGAAGGCAATTGCAGGGATTTTTCAGGCTGTAGAAATACGTGTAATAATGTGATATCAGTAACCATTTGATAGGAAGAAACTTTGTGGTTAAACTTTCCATGAATCAGACTTATGATCGCATCTTCTGATTGAACTTGAATGATCTCTGATGCGTTTGCGTGCATAGCTTTAGGATTTATCATGCGTTGATCTTCTTTATGATTGATCCATATTTGAAAGCCATGTGTTTCAACTCCTGTTTTTGATGGAAATTCATCATGATGAATGCCACTCCCTGCTTGGGTAATATGTAGACCTCCGGGTTCAATGGTACTGAAATCACCATTACTGTCACGATTGATAAAGCTTCCTTTGCTATCGGGCAACAGATAAGTCATGACTGAAATACCCGCATGTGGGTGAGGACCAAATACCGGTTGATCCATTGTAAACTCTGTGAATACAAGAAAAGGTTCAATGGCAAAATCCTTGGCCATGATATTCACACCGCGTAATCCGGGAAAGTCATTCGTAAAATTGAGTTGTGTGTTCTGTATCACTTTTTTGATAAGCTGTGCCATAGTCTAATGATTAAATTGGATCAATGTTTTTATCTGAATAACAAATATGATCCTATTACTTTACATTTGAAAGTAGTTACACCAGTGTACAGTACTAACACGAAGTAAAGCATAACTGAAAAACAAGAGATTATGGCAACGAAAAAAAATGTTAAGAAATTAAATGTTTGTCCTGTAAGAACTACACTGGAACTGATTGGAGGGAAATGGGCATTTGCTATACTTTATTCTCTCATGGATGGTACAAAAAGATTCAAGGAACTAGAAAGATCCATAGCAGGTATCAATACCCGCATGTTGGTGAAAGAGTTAAAAGCATTGGAAGCAAATGGTATTATACAGCGAACTGCTTACGCGACGGTTCCTCCGACCGTGGAATATACATTGACCCCTATGGGTAAGAACCTAAAACCGGTTTTTTCAGCCATTCAAAAATGGGCTTTAGAGCATCTCTGATCTGTTAATCATACTAAAAGCATTGATTATCAATCCATTATTTTTTTGATAAAAAAGTTCTTTTTATAATTTGGTTTATAAAATAAACTATTCTATGTTTGTCCTATCAAAACAACTGAGTAATGAAAAAATGGATAATAAGTTTGATCGTAACACTGTTGATCAGCGGGGTTCAGGCACAGATTAAGGTGACAGGTTCTGTGAAAGATCAAAAAGGTCGTATTCTAGCGGGAGCCAATATTGTTGTCAAAGGTTCTTATGATGGAACGGTTTCAGATTCTACCGGAAGCTTTTCTTTTAAAACCTATGAGAAGGGCAAACAATTCATTGTTGCCAGTAGCATCGGCAATAAAACAGTAGAGCAAGAAGTAAACATCGATTCTCTTCCTATTCGTATTGATTTTCTTTTGAAAGAAGAAATCAGCGAATTAAAAGCTGTAACTGTTACGGCGGGAAGTTTTGAAGCAGGTGATAAGAAAAGAGCAGCCACAGTTTTAAGTTCTTTAGATGTATATACCACAGGTGGGGCGAATGCAGATATTTCTGCAGTTGTAAAAACACTACCCGGTGCACAACAAGTAGGAGAACAGGAAGGATTATTTGTACGCGGCGGTGCCGGTTATGAAGCCAAACAATTTATTGATGGGACTTTAGTAAACAATCCATTTTTTGCGAGCGTACCTGATATTGCATCACGCGGACGTTTTGCACCGGCTTTGTTCAAAGGAACCGTATTTAGTACCGGGGGCTATTCAGCTTTATATGGACAAGCATTGTCTTCGGCATTGATCATGGAAAGTATTGATATCCCTGATCGTTCAGAAGTATCTGCTTCTATCTCATCAGTTTTTCTGGGTGCAGGTTTACAGAAAGTAGCAAAAAATAAAAAATCTTCTTGGGGTGGTAACTATGGTTATACCAACCTGCTTCCTTACTTCAGCATCGTAAAACAAAAACCCGATTATTTCCGTATGCCGGAGTTTCATACCGCTGATCTCAACTTCCGGATGAAAACCAAAAATGGTGGTATGATCAAATACTATGGAACTTTTGGAGCTAGTGATTTGGGTTTGCGTAGAGCAAATATTGATGAACCTAATTTAAAGAACGCTTTCGGTCTCAACAATATCAATGTATATAATAATTTAAGTTGGAGAGAGAATTTAGGAAATGGCTGGAAAATGAATCTGGGATTGGGTTACAGCACTGATTATAATGATATTGAACAACAGATTCAAAATCAGCAAAACCAAAAAATTACCACAGGACAACCCTGGATTGATAATAACAACTTTACCATCAAAACACGTTCAGATCTTTCACAAATCAAAGCAGTGTTTGATAAACGATTGAGTGGTATTAGTGTATTGAGAACAGGAGGTGAATACATGTATTTCTATAACAGCAGTACATTCAACAATCAAAAAGCAACATTACCTGATCATTTCAAAGCATTGTTTACAGAAGCCGATCTGTATATTACCAATGATCTGGCAGCCAAAGTAGGGGTACGATTTGAACATTCTTCTTTGATAAATAAAGCCAATATCGCTCCTCGTTTATCACTTGCCTATAAAACAGGAAAAGGAGCACAAATGAGTATTGCTTATGGTGAGTTCTATCAAAAGCCCGAAAATAATTTTCTCTATACTACTACAAATTTTGGTTATGCGAAAGCCACTCACTTTATTGCTAACTACATCAAAAATACAGCTTTACAAACTTTTCGTGTAGAAGCATTTTATAAAAAATATGATGAATTGGTAAAAACACATCCAGTGTTGAATAATGCCGGAGCCGGTGATGCCAAAGGGGTTGAATTATTTTGGAGAGATAAAAAAACAATCAAAGGATTGGATTACTGGGTCAGTTATTCTTATCTCGATACCAAACGTGATTTTCTCAATTATCCCAAACAATTACAACCCACATTCGCAGCCAATCATACAGCATCATTTGTGATGAAACGTTTTATCAGCAAGATCAATACAGGATTCAACTTCACGTATTCTTATGCTACCGGTCGCCCTTACTACAACTTGGTTCAGAGCGGAGCTCAGTATACCATAGCAGATCAGGGTAAAACGATCGATTATCACAATTTGGGTTTCAGTTTCAATTACCTCACTTCCTTAGGAAAAGCATATGCGGTATTTGTGGGTTCGGTTACCAACGTATTAAATAGCAAACAAATATTCGGTTATAACTATTCAAACAACGGACAAAGAAAAGAAGCCATCACACCCCCTGCTCCACAGTTCTTCTTCTTAGGTGTATTTCTGAGTTGGGGAGTGGATAGAAGGCAGGATGCAATAAATAATAATTTATAGGCTACAAGTTTCAAGCTACAGACCACAAAAAAAGTGAAAAGTCAAAATTGAAAAGTCAAAAAGATCTCCGAAGGAGTCCTTCGGACAAGAAATCATAAATCAAAGATCAAGAAATCAAAAAATCTAAAAATCAAACTTAATAAAATGAACAACGAACAACGCGATGAGCAACTTTGGCAGATGGCAAAAGCCAGAGCCGGATTCAAATGGAGTCTATTCAGCTATCTGATGGTAAATGCTTTTTTAATAGGAGTCTGGTTTTTTACATCAGGAATCGACTCATACTTCTGGCCCATCTGGGTGATGTTAGGATGGGGTGTTGGATTGGCTTTCCAATATTTTCATGCTTATCATGGCACCAAATTTTTAACGGCTGCGGAAGAGTATGAGAAGTTGAAGGAGCAAGAGGAAAGAAGTCAAAAGTGAAAAGTCAAAAGTCAAAAATAAAATCTCCGCAGGAGTCTTTCGGATAAAAAATCATAAATCAAGAAATCAAACTTTAAACCATGAAACAAATCATCATCATTTTATCCATGTTCATTACCGGACATCTTACTGCGCAAACAAGGTATGAAGCCGGTATGCAAAAGGGATTGGAACAATTTAGTGCAGCTAAGACAGCAGAAGATATGGCTGCGGCTTCAGCATTTTTTGAGCGTATTGCTGATGCTGAGAAAGACAAGTGGCTACCTTATTATTATGCAGCTTATGCCAATCATCTAACGGGTTGGATGAATCCAAAAGCTGATAAAGATAAAGTAGCAGAAAAAAGTAAAGACCTGTTAAGTAAAGCAGAAGTATTGGAAAGAAATGCAGATACGTATTGTATGCGTCAGATGATTGCGATCCAGCAATTAACGGTAGATGGTATGACACGTTACCAAACCTATGGAGCTATCGCAGCGCAAGCTATTGAAGATGCAAAGAAAGCTGACGCCAACAATCCTAGAATTTATCTGGTCGAAGCCCAATACATGATCAATGTACCCACAGCTTTTGGCGGTGGTAAAGCAGTAGCTAAGAAATTGGTAGAAAAATCTTTGGAGCTGTATGATACTTATAAGCCAGCTTCTGCTTTTCATCCTATATGGGGAAAGGATCAGGCAACTAAATTGTTAGCTGCATGTCAGTAAATTTCTGACGAATACACACAAAACAAAATGGTGATCCAATAACTTTAAAAAATGGAGCAGCTATTCACCCCTTTATTGATACTCCATATTTTGGGAGGTAGTACCGGATTAATTGCCGGCACTATCGCCGCATCAGTAAAAAAAGGGTCTAAACCTCATTTATTATCAGGAAAAATATTTTTCTGGGGAATGTTCATTGCATCATTCAGTGCATTGATCTTAAGCTGGGTTCCCGGACATGAAAGTCTTTTCCTTTTTGCGGTAGGTGGTTTTACACTGTATATGATCTTAAGTGGTTATCAAATTGTACTATTGAAAAGAAAATCTAAACAGCAAGAACAAAGTTTTTCACCCATCGATTATTTGATCACTCTATTTGGTTTTTCATTTGCTTTTTTTTTATTGATCCAGTCGGTCAAAGGTCTATTGCACGGAAACACATTCAGTATTGTGCCAGGTGTATTCGGATTAATATGTATGAGCTATGTTCTTTTAGATATCAGATTGTTGACTGGGAATGTAACTGTTAAACAATCTTGGATGTACAATCATATCGTAAGAATGATGGGAGCCATGATTGCTTCCTATACAGCATTCTTGGTGGTGAATGTGCAGATTGATATGCAATGGGTATTATGGCTACTCCCTTCTGTTATCGGTAGTATCTTTATTACGGTATTCCTAAGAAAATATACGAGACCCAAAAACAATACTTATGTCAAACATTGATTACCAAAATGATCAGGAAAAGTCGTTCTCTCCGGAAGAGAGTTTACAACTGATCCAAACCATGATCCGAAAAACAAAGGATTCGGTAGCAGTTGATAGTTTCTACCTGCTATTTTGGGGATGGTTGGTGTTTATTTGTTGTATCGTTGAATATGTTTTAATGATTTATTTTAAATACCCCTATCATAGTTTTGTTTGGTGGGCAATGCCTATTGGAGGGATCATTTCAGGCATATACAGTTCAAGACAAGCCAAAAAACAAAAGTCAGTTACTTATATTGAAGAGGCATTGGGTTATCTGTGGATTGCTATTGGTATTTCCTTTTTTGTAATGGTGTTCATCAATGTAACTTCTGAAGCATGGAATACTGCATTTACTTATTATATCCTGATGTATGCAATCGGAACCTTTGTAAGTGGTAGACTTATACGCTTCAAGCCTTTAGTAATCGGTGGAATTTTGAATTTTATCATCGCCGCTGTTTCCATAAAGTTTAATTTCGCGGGTCAGTTACTCATGGGGGCATTGGCTATTTTGATCAGTTATATCATACCCGGACATTTATTACGCATCCGATACAACACCAAAAAGAATTAATCCATGGCAGACGATAAAAAAATGACCGAACAGGAGAGTCTTGACCTGATCACGAATATGATCCAAAAGGCCAAAGGCAGCTATCATGAAACCGGTATTGGTTCTCTGTTGTGGGGAACAGTTGTTACCATTGCATCTGTGGTGACGTATTTTCAGCGTACCTATGATTTCTATATTGGTTTTGATATTTGGTTACTGGTATTAGGAGCCATTATTCCTCAAATCATTATTTCCATTCAGGAAAAGAAATCGAATAAAGTAAAAAAGTATGAGGACGATGCCTTGAACGCTATTTGGCTAGTATTCGGTATTACAATTTTTGGTTTGAATGCCTACCAAATGATCGTTCCTGATGTTACAGATAAATTCATTCAACTGGAAGGATGGCAACTGACCAAACATTACCTGGATAATACAAAGCCCGATGAGCCTATAAATACATTTACACCTAGTATCTACTCTTTATTTATACTCATTTATGCACTTCCAACATTGGTAACCGGCATGGTAAAAAAATTTAAACCCATGTTATATGGGGCATTGATTACCTATGGTTTATTCATTTGGTCTTGTTTTACCATTACTGAATATGACTTTTTATTAGGAGGAGCTGCTGCATTGATTTGCTGGTTTATCCCGGGAGTCATTTTAAGAAGAAAATATCTAGCCCAACAGCAAGCGAATGTTTAAAGAGCTCGATCCCATATTACATTCTCAGTTACGGCTGGCAGTCGTGAGCCTGCTCATTGGCGTGAAAGAAGCTGAATTTACTTTTATCCGTGAGAAGACCAATGCAACTGCCGGGAATCTGAGCGTACAAGTACAAAAGCTCAAAGAAGCAGGTTATATTGAGGTGACCAAGCAATTCAAAGACAATTACCCTCAAACTACCTGTAAAATAACGCCTAAAGGTATTGAGGCTTTTGAAGCTTATGTTCAGGCGCTACAGCAATACCTTCAAGTAGGGAAAGAATAGCGCTTTTCTTTCATTTTTCACATTTCTCCAACGGAGTCCTAAGGACACTTTTCACCTTCTATGAACTTACTCCGTACCTTCGATGTTATACATGGAAATGCAGGAAATTATACAAGTAAAAGGTCTTACAAAGTCTTTCAAAAACCTCACAGCAGTTAATGATCTTTCTTTTTCAGTTCGAGAAGGGGATGTTTATGGATTTTTGGGTCAAAATGGTGCCGGGAAAAGTACAACCATCCGAATGTTGCTAACACTGATAGAACCTACCGCCGGATCTATCGATTTATTTGGTCTCTCTTTGAATTCATATCGAACCGAAATTCTTCGACAAGTAGGGGCAGTGATCGAGAAGCCGGATGTTTATAAATACCTCAGTGCCATTGATAACCTTCAACTGTTTGCCCGATTAAGTGGGTTGAAACCTACACATCTACAGTTGATGCAACAGCTAGAAATGGTAGGTCTGGCATCCAGGGCAAAAGATATCGTGAAGACCTTCTCTCAGGGGATGAAACAAAGATTGGGAATTGCAGTAGCATTGATACATAACCCTAAATTGATCATTCTTGATGAACCTACAAATGGACTAGACCCACAAGGGATTGCTGATATCAGAAATCTGATCAGACACTTGAGTAAAGATTTGAATAAAACCATTCTTGTTTCATCACACCTATTGAATGAAATAGAACAAATTGCTACAAGGGTATTGATTATTGATAAAGGGAAAAAACTCGTAGAAGGTTCTGCTGCAGAATTATTTGATCCTGCTCAAACCTTGATCGAATTGGAAACATTAGATAACGAATCAGCATTTAATAAACTAGTACAAAGCAATTGGAAACAAGCACTTCAGCCAAGAAGGGCAAGTACAATTTTAATTAAGCTTCATCGTGATCATATCCCGAATTTGCATCGAGATTTGGTAGCGCTAGATATTCCCGTTTTATCCTTACAACCCAGACATTCATTAGAAGACTTTTTCTTACAGGTAACTTCCGGTCAATATGCGAACACTCATTAATATAGAGCTTTATAAAATTTTTAAAAGACCACGCACATATATTGCATTTGCAGCTATTACTGCATTGATTGTGATGATTCAGTTTGGACTGAAAGTAGATGGAAAGACTTATGTGGACTTCATGCTCAATGATCTTGGATCTACACTTCAAATTGAAGGCAACATATTGAATGGATACTTGGTATGTTATGTGATGTTGCAATTATTATTAGTGCATGTGCCTCTGTTGATTGCATTGATCGCTGCCGATATGATATCAGGTGAAGCCAATATGGGAACTTTGCGTGTTTTGTTATCCAAGCCATATAGTAGAACCCAATTCATGCTGGCTAAATTTATTGCATCTACTATTTACACACTTCTTTTATTGGTATGGCTGGCATTCCTAGCTTTATTTGTAAGCATGTGGGTATTTGGAACGGATGATATGTTTTTAATGAAGAGCAGTTATGTGGTATTATTAAAAGAGAATGATGTATTCTGGCGTTATATCGGTGCATTCGGATTTGCAGCATTGGCTATGACAACAGTAGCAGCACTGGGTTTTTTCTTATCCGTATTTGCCGAAAATTCGATTGGTCCTATTGTGGCTACTATGAGTGTGATCATCTTTTTTACCATACTTAGTACCATGAATATTCCGATATTTAATCTGGTGAAACCATATCTGTTCACCACACATATGATCGGCTGGAAAGAATTTTTTGATATTCAAGTAACAGATGCCAATGAAGCCATTGTAGGTAGTATCCAATATCCGGAAAGAATCATTAACTCCTCAATTGTACTATTGATTCACATCATTTTATTTGTAGCTGCAGCCATTGTCGTATTCAAGAAAAAAGATGTTTTAAGTTAAAAATAAGTCTATGCGAACTTTTATCATACTCCTTTTCACTTTTCATTTTTCAACCTTCACTTCCTCTGCTCAGGATATGACCCCACTTGTGATGAAAGTAAAAGCAAAGCTTGATCAGGTAAATGATTATGAAGCAGATGGCAAAATGAAAACAGATGTGGCTTTTATCAAAGCACCGGTAGGGAAAGTGAAAATTTATTTTAAAAAACCTAATAAGTTTCGTTTGCGAAAAGACGGGGGTATTTCACTGTTACCTAAAGGAGGAGTCTCTGTAAATATGAGTTCAATTGTTACGACTGATGAATTTGTTGCGCTAGCAGCCGGAGAAGCCGTGGTAGCGGGGACCAAAACAAAAGTTGTAAAGATGCTTCCCGTAAATGAAAATAGTGATGTTGTATTAACAACTATGTACATTGATGAAGCCAATCTCTTGGTCAGAAAGGCAGTAACCACTACCAAAGAAAATGGCACTTATGAAATTGAAATGACCTATGGTAAATTTTCAAATTTTGGGTTGCCGGATAAAGTGACTTTTAGCTTCAATACTAAAAATTATAAACTGCCTAAAGGACTCACATTGGAATTCGACGACAATGAAAAACCACTCACAGAGGAACAAAAATTAAAAAATAAAAAAGGAAGGGTTGAGATTGTGTATACCAACTATATCATCAATAAAGGAATTGCGGATACTATTTTTAAATAATTAAAATACCTCGATCGCCCAACTTCTATTCATCATTGTTTTGGGAGCGATTGGATGAATACCTTCTTTTGTTGTAAGATCACCATTGGTCGTAACTGCATCCGCTATACCACACCAGGGTTCAATACAAACAAAATCTGCATCCTTAGTACTCCAGATACCCATGAAAGGAAAATTTGCGTAGGAAACTTTAATTCCATGTGGGTGTTTATCTGAAAGAATTGAAATGCTATTGGATTGTAGTGATTTAAAAACCAATGCATCGCCATAAAATAAAGACTTACGCAGTGCAATGGTGTCTTCTTGTAGAAAAAAATCGGTTGGGGTACTTAGTAATAGACCTTCATCAGACAATGGCCAAATAGGCGCCGTCTCTTTCTGTTCAAATTGTAAGTAGTAATCCTCAAAAGAAGTATCAGCAAGCAATGGAACAGCAAACGCAGGATGAGCACCCACCGAGCAATACAGTTCTTCATCTCCAATATTTTCTATCTGATAACTTACTTTCACCTGATGGGCGATCAATTGATAGTTGATCGAGAAAATAAAATCGAAAGGATAGATAGCTTTTGTCTCATCATCTGATTTCAATGAAAAAGTTATCGCATCATCAGTTTGTTTACTCATGGTAAAAACCCGGTCTCTGGCAAAACCATGTCTACCCATTGCATACTCTTTTCCTTTAAATGTATAGCGATTGTTTTTTAGTCCGCCAACAATGGGAAATAGTACCGGACTTTTCTTCCCCCAAAATGCAGGATTTCCAGACCACAGGTATTCGATACCTGTATCTTTTCTATAAATACTTTGTAATTCTGCTCCCTTGGAGCTGATCACAATACTTACATGGTCATTGGATAATTCGTACATGTATTATTCGGTTTCTTCGATACGCTCATCCACCGCATTGGCAAACATTCTTGCGCTCATTTTTCGAAGCGGATTTTGTCTCATTTCAGTAAAACCAAGTCTCATACGAATGATCTCAATACAAGTAAATGTAGCAGCCAAAAATGAACTGTGATCTGCTTTTCCTTTTCCGGCAATATCAAATGCAGTTCCATGATCCGGGCTGGTTCTAACGGCATTCAATCCGGCAGTATAGTTAACGCCTTCCCCAATGGCCAGTGATTTGAATGGAATCAATCCTTGGTCGTGGTACATGGCAAGAACCGCGTCAAATCTTTCATGCTGACCTCGTGCAAAGAAAGCATCAGCACTGTAAGGACCAAAAACCATCATCTGGTGCTTGGCTTCTTTGATCGCGGGTTTAATGATATTTTCTTCTTCACTGCCAATCAATCCTTCGTCACCTGCATGTGGATTCAATCCTAACACAGCAATCTTGGGTTTATCAATACCAAAATCCTTTTGCAGACTGGCGTGCATGATTTTCAATTTACTGATAATATTCTCCTTGGTAATATGTTTAGCGACATCAGATACGGTAACATGTTCTGTCAATAAACCGATACGCATATTATCAGCTACCATAAACATCAGTACATCATTCACACCGAATAATTCTTTCAAAAAAGGCGTATGACCTGTATGATGAAAATCAGCCGATTGAATATTTTTTTTATGGATAGGGGCGGTAACCAACCCATGAATATGACCGTCCTTTAAAGCTTGTGCAGCTTCTTTCAACGACAGAAGACCATATTTCCCGCCGGTATCGTTTAACTGACCCGGTGTTATAGCCACTTCCTCTTCCCAGCAATTATAAATATTGACTTGTTTAGGATTGAGTCTGCTAAAATCTCTTCCACTGGCATAGTTGAAATTAATTTCCGGTAAGCTTTTTCGATAGAAGTTGATGCTTTTATTACTGGCAAATACCACCGGGGTGCAGAAATCCAATAGACGATGGTCTCCCAGTGTCTTCAGTATCAATTCAATTCCAATCCCATTCAAATCCCCACATGAGAAACCAATCACCGGCTTTTGCATTTCATTACTCATCAGTATAGCTTTAGGGTATAAAAATACGACTTTAGTCCATAGTCCATGGACCATAGTGTATAGATGATCAACTATGTGCCATGAACTATGGACTATCAGCCAAGATACTGCCTACCTTTGCTCTAATGGAATACACCCTCAAAAAATCACTTGGACAGCATTTTCTGAAAGATGAGTCTGTGTGTGAGCGTATTGTTGCTTCCTTGCAGCAGGATACTTTTTCTCAATTAGTAGAAGTAGGACCGGGTGGTGGTGCACTTACTAAGTACTTATTGAAGATTCCGGATATTGATTTTAAAGCGGTAGAGTTGGATGACGAAAAAGTAGTATACCTCGAAAAAACATTCCCGGCTATTCAAGGAAAAATCATTCATCAGAGTATTCTGGATATTTCAGTGCCTTTTACGGATCAGTTTACAGTGGTGGGAAATTTTCCTTACAATATTTCCTCGCAGATATTGTTTCGTATACTGGAATGGAAAGAAAAAGTTCCGGTCATGATCGGTATGTTTCAGAAAGAAGTGGCAGAGAGAGTAGTTTCAGCGTCAGGAACTAAAGACTATGGTATTTTGAGTGTATTGATACAAGCATTTTATGAGGTTGAATACTTGTTTGATGTACCTCCTGAATCATTCAATCCCCCACCCAAGGTCATGAGTGGTGTGATTAAACTGAAAAGAAGAACTGCTTTTGAACCGATGAAATCTGAGCGTAGTTTTTTTGTATTGGTCAAAGCGGCATTCAATCAAAGAAGAAAAATGTTGAGAAACCCTTTAAAAGGCATGTTCGATACGGAAACCTTACAAGAAGCAATTTTCACAAAACGTGCAGAACAACTATCTGTGGCAGATTTTGCAGCGCTCACTTATAAAATGAAGTAATAGTCATAAATAGAACAAATATATGTCGGGTTCAAAAGTTATTATTACTGCAGGAGCACATCCTTACCTGTTAGAAAGACTTGAAAAGGCAGGCTATTACTGTGTATATGAACCTTTGATCAGTTATGATGAACTCAAAGAAACGATAGTAGATGCGGCTGGATTAATAGTAACCACTAGATTGAAAATAGACAAACAAATCATTGATGCTGCAACTTCTCTTCAATGGATTGGCAGATTAGGAAGTGGGATGGAATTAATAGATGTTGCTTATGCTACTAAAAAAGGTATTCGTTGTGAAAGTAGTCCGGAAGGAAACCGTAATGCAGTCGCTGAACATGCATTAGGGATGTTATTGAATCTTATGAATAAGATCAATAGCAGTAGTCGTGAGGTAGCAGGCGGGCAATGGATACGTGATGCGAATAGAGGTGATGAGCTAACAGGTAAAACCGTTGGTATTATCGGGTTTGGTAATACCGGACAAGCATTTGCAAAACTACTTTCGGCTTTTGATGTTACCATTTTGGCATTGGATAAGTATAAATCTGGTTTCGGTAACGGTTATATCAAAGAAGCTTCTCTTGAGCAGATACAACGATATGCTGATGTAGTGAGTCTTCATCTGCCATTAACAGAGGAAACTTTTCACTATGCAAACGAATCATTCTTTAGCAATTTTCAAAAACAACCCTACTTTTTAACTACCTGCAGAGGAAAAGTGACTGACACAAAAGCGCTAATCAAAGCATTACAAAGTAATCATATAAAAGCTGCAGGACTAGATGTGTTAGAAAATGAAAAACTCGAAACGTTTACACCAGTAGAAAAAGCTGATTTGGATTGGTTGCTATCACAGACTAATGTGATTGTTACTCCCCATATTGCCGGATATAGTCATGAAGCGTTTTACCGGATGGCAAAAGTGGTATTGGATAAATTAGGTATAGGTAATTAAATTGTCTCGTATGCTTTTATGGCCCTAGAAATTATATATCATTTTGATATACAGATAGTTAGGGGTGTACTTTGAGGAAAATGCCTTCTTTTTTGATCTTTAATAAAAACACATAAAAGAATCGTTGATTCTGAAGAATTTTTTACTTTTGAATATCTGTGCAACGCTGCAATCAAATGTGGCGTTGTATTTTTTTACCCTTTTTAAACGAAAGTGTATGAGCGAGAGTACTATGTATGTTACCAAGGAGACATTTGACAAAATGCGTGAAGAGCTGCAGAAAATGAAATCAGTGGATCGTCCTGCTGCCTCGAGAGCCATTGCAGAAGCCCGTGAGAAAGGTGATTTAAAGGAGAATGCAGAATATGATGCTGCCAAGGAAGCACAAGGTATGCTGGAAGCCAAAATCAAACAGTTAGAAGGTGCGATTGCCAATGCCAAGATTATTGATACCAGTGATATTGATACGAGCAAAGTAACCATCCTAACCAAGGTAACCATCACCAATTTGGCCACAAAAAAAACAGTGACTTATCAAATTGTTGGTGAAAAAGAAGCAGATCTGAAAGCAGGAAAGATCTCAGCAGGCTCACCCATTGGTAAAGGGTTGATGGGTAAAGCAAGGGGTGAAGTGGCAGAAGTACAAGCACCCACCGGGATTATCAAATTCAAAATTGAAGACATTACCGTCTAATCACATGTAAGCATGTTGAAATGATGCATCTTTTTCATTTCAACATGCTTTTCAAGTAACCTCTTTTCTATGACTATTTTCTCAAAGATCATTGCAGGAGAGATTCCTTCATACAAAATTGCTGAAAACGAACACTTTTTTGCCTTTCTGGATATTTTTCCATTAGCAGAAGGTCATGTACTCGTTGTTCCTAAACAGGAAACCGATCGTTTCTTTGATTTAGATGAACATTATTTATCTGAAATATTACTCTTTGCAAAACCCATTGCGAAAGCTATTGAAAAAGCATTCCCATGTAATCGTTGTGGCATGAGTGTGGTAGGCCTGGAAGTGCCACATGCACATGTACATCTCATTCCCATCAATACCGCAGATGATCTCAATTTCACACGCGAAAAATTAAAATTATCACCCGAACAGCTCAAACGAGTGCAGGAGAAGATACTTGCTGCTTTGTAAAACAAGTGAAAAGTGTCCATAGGGCTCCTTTGGAGAAAGTTCAAAGGTGAAAAGCATATTTCCTACCATGGACTATGGACTATTAGCTATGGTCCATGGTCGATAGTCCATAGCCCATGGCAGAGAACTTTCTCTATCACTTTCCCCTTATCTTTAAGAACCAAAACCCTCCACATGCAAACAACTGCATCCAAAAGAGTCATTAATGGCTGGGCCATGTATGACTGGGCAAATAGTGTATATAATCTGGTGATCACTTCAACTATTTTTCCTGCTTATTTTGAAGCTGTTACCGGCGACGGCAATGATGCTACTTCTAATGATACCGTTCGCTTATTTGGCAGAGAGTTTGTCAATACCTCGCTGTACAATTATGCATTAGGCGTTGCCTTTATCATTGTAGCCATAATGTCGCCCATGTTGTCATCGATTGCTGACTTCAAAGGGAACAAGAAAAAGTTTTTGTTCTTTTTCTGTACACTGGGAAGTATTGCTTGTAGTGCATTATTCTTTTATGACAGCAGCAATCTTGCCTATGGATTGATATGTATGATTATTGCCTGTATCGGTTATTGGAGTAGTTTGGTTTTTTATAATTCATTTCTTCCCGAGATCGCAGCACCTGCAGACCAGGATAAAGTGAGTGCGAAAGGTTTTGCAATGGGATATACGGGTAGTGTGATTTTGCAGATCATCTGCTTTGTATTTGTATTGATGCCCGATACATTTGGTATTACTACGGGCAAAGCTTCACAAATCTCTTTTTTACTTGTAGGTATTTGGTGGTGGGGATTTGGACAATTGGCATTGAGCCGTCTACCCCAAAGTTCGCCTGCCGGACAACCCTCTGCAAAAGGAAGTGTTTTTACGCATGGTTATAAAGAACTCAATAAAGTATGGAAGCAACTGACACATCTTCCGGTCTTGAAGCGTTATCTCGCAGCATTTTTCTTTTACAATATGGGTGTTCAAACGGTGATGCTTGCTGCAACTTTATATGGTAAAAGTGAATTGAATATTCCTACGCAGAATCTCATTATTGCGATATTAATTATTCAGTTAGTAGCGATACCCGGGGCTTATACCATTGCTAAACTTTCAGATAAATTGGGGAATTTCCGTGCACTGATGGTAACAGTTTCTTTGTGGATCATACTTTGTATCATCGGCTATTTACTACCTCGTGACGGCGTGAATGAGTTCTATGCTTTAGCTGTGTTGGTAGGTTTTGTAATGGGGGGTATTCAATCGCTCAGCAGAAGTACGTATGCGAAACTGATGCCTGAGACAAAAGACACAACTTCTTTCTTTAGTTTTTATGATGTAACAGAGAAGATAGCTATTGTGATTGGTATGTTTAGTTTCGGATATATCAATGAATACACCGGTTCACAACGTAATTCGGTATTGGCGTTGGTTGTTTTCTTTGTGATTGGATTGATATTACTCACCTTTGCCTCAGCTACAAAACATAAACAAGGAAAAGTAAACTGATCTATGGAATTGTATTCGATCAATAGCGGCAATTTTAAATTGGATGGAGGTGCGATGTTTGGTGTTGTGCCTAAAAGCATGTGGAATAAATTGAATCCAGCAGACGAAAATAATATGTGTTCCTGGGCGATGCGATGTTTATTGGTTGAAGATGGCAATAAACTGATATTGATCGATAATGGAATGGGTGATAAACAAGATGCCAAATTCTTTGGTCATTATTACCTACATGGTGATGATACATTAGACAAATCACTGGCACATTACGGTTTTCATAGAGATGATATCACCGATGTTTTTCTTACCCATCTTCACTTTGATCATTGCGGTGGTAGTATTGTTCGAGAGGGAGATCGGCTGGTTCCGGCATTTAAAAATGCCGTTTATTGGAGTAATGAACGCCATTGGAACTGGGCAGTAAAACCCAATGATCGAGAAAAAGCTTCTTTTCTTAAAGAGAATATTTTACCCATACAAGAAAGCGGACAATTACGCTTGGTGGAAAGTCCGGTCACCGGTTTTCAAGAAGATGGTCGTTTGCACAGTGTCGATCTTTTTAATCATTTTTCGGTACGATTTGTGAACGGTCATACGGAAAAAATGATGTTACCGCAGATCCAATACAAAGGACATACCCTTGTATATATGGCTGATCTCTTGCCTTCAGCAGCTCATTTGCCCATTCCTTATGTGATGGCGTATGACATGTTCCCTTTAACAACACTACACGAGAAAAAGAATTTTCTACAGGAGGCAGTGGAAAACAACTACATATTATATTTCGAACACGATTATCAGAATGAATGCTGCACTTTACAGCTTACAGAAAAAGGGGTTCGTGTAGCTGAAACCTTTTCCCTCAGTACCTTGTAATTTTTATGGTTTGTAGTAAAACGCCTGATTTTTTCGACAAAAAATCCCCGTGAAAAAACGGCATAAAATCGGTGTTTTCCAGACACTTATTCTAATTGTTTCATATTAAGTTTACACTTGAATCCTAGCTTTAACAAGCAATTTTAAAATCCAATGTCCAAAAACCAAGTAGTAGGATGTCCGAGCTGCGGGAGTCGGATATCTTTCAGGCAATTTATTTTGCTCAACAATTTTTCCGCTATCAACTGCGATACCTGCCATGCCAGAGTCGAGATATCCAATCGTGATGGCAATGCAGTTATCGCAGCTGTTTCTGGAGTTATCTCTGCAGCCACTATTGTTTTTGGGGCTTACATTGGCAAGCAGAATTACAATTCTTTTGGATGGGGACTGGCAGCCGGTATCGGACTAGCAACCTTATTTGTGGTTGTGATTTGTCGCATACTCTACAAAAGATCGCAGTTGCATCAAAATGTGAATACGCGTCCGATGCACTATCGTGCTACAGAAAACTCTATTGCGATTAACGGTTGAAGCTAATCATAGAGCTCAAAGGATATCGTAGATTTCTGTATTGCATCATATCTACTTTCACACTTCCCACTACAATCGGACTTTCAATTCTTAAAGGAATATGATTGGGGTCATCACTTACCCACACTGTCATTTTTTCTCCTCCTTCAAACAATGTTCCTTTTACCAATAGTGGTTTGAATTTAATAGCCCTGAATTTTCCGTATTTGGTTTTGATGGTTTCCTTACCTAGGTATTTGATGTATAGATTATATACTTCATTATCCAGAAACATAGAGAAAGGTATTTTCTCTTCCGGTTTGTATTTACTAAAATCAATATTTCTGGCATAATAGATGGAACTCAAGACATCCTGTATACAACCCGGAACTTTGAAAACACCATCAGTGGTTACTGCTGTGTTATTCTCTTGGTTAAAAGTGATGTTCTCAAATTTTTTAAAATCACCCTCTTCTATATTCCGAATGAATTTCAAAGGTTGAAGATTCGCAGTATCAATATAGCTTTCATACCTATCACGAACTTTAAAGATCCAATCATAACTCGGATTGGAGCTTCCTTTGCCTACGATATGATAGGCTGTTCGGTTATTCATCCTATTCAACGATACTGAGAAATTAGCAGTTCCTGCATTTACATACAATCCGATCACAGAATAGAATACATTATAAGAAATACTTTCTCCTTCTTCAAATGCCCTGTTTCTAATGCCGCAAAATTCATCACCAGCTGAAATTGGCTGAAATGCAAATAACCAGCTAGCCATCAATAAAAACTTCTTCATATCTACTCTTTAATTGTACGATTAAAAAATCTTACACCCAGTAAGAAAAAACCTCCAATGATAGCTGGAATGATCAGATTCATTATCCAGATACCTGCTGCCGTTGCAACGATGCCTAATGTATTCATACTAAGCATTCCAAATAATTGAATACTGATATTTCCCCTTAGCCCCAGTTCTGCCAGCGTAATGCTTGGAACAATTGTTAATACCAAAAACATAACCATTACTAAGGCAGCCGAGTCGAAAAAATCTAGTTTCACATCAAACACTTCAAATAATAATACATATTGCAACACAATTAAAACGTATCTAACCGCAGAAAAGAATAAAACTTTTGTTAAGAATTGCCATTGTAACGATTCCATATTCTCCACTACAAAACGATACTTCGCAACAAAGGGCATTTTCTCGAGTAATCGAATGAGCCATGATAACCGGAAGAATAACAAAACAAATATGGATAATCCTACGGTCATCAAACTCATCAATCCGTTCATCCAGAATTTCGACAATCCTTCTACATGATGTGTTGCATCTAGAATATTAAAACGCATGTATATCATGCCTAACAGCCCAAAGACTAAATGAACAATGATTAGGCTCATACTTCCGACAAAAGAAAGTGCAATACCTTTTAGTCGATTCCCTTCATCAAGAAATAATACTCGTCCTGCTGTATCACCTATTCGATTAATAGAATTAAAGGCAACGGCATGACCTGATAATACCGCTTTGAAAGCTTTCCAGAATGATACTTTCTGTATCGATGCTTGTATCATTCTCCACTTAGCTGCTTCAAGGGCATAGTTGATGAATACCAGGATAAAAACGGTCAAAAGTTTTAGCGAGCGTGGACCTGAAAAAGAAGATTGAATCATCATCCATGATTCTTCTAGGTTTTTTTGATCACTAACCTGTTGATAAATAGAAAAGCTTAACCAGATAAACAATATCGGTCCAAGGAAATAATTGAGAAATATCTTTAGTTGCTTATTCAGTGCTGATTGTTTGCTCATTACAAAGAAAGGGAAAGAAGTGAAAGGTGAAAAGTGAAAGGTGAAAAGCGGTACATAAAACAGTAGAAACTGATTCACCCCTATATTTGTTCCTGACTTTGACCTTTTACCTTTGTCCAAAGGAGTCCAATGGACACTTTTAACTATTTTCATCCCATGGCCAAAGACGAGATCATCCTCGGTATTGATCCGGGTACGCAATTAATGGGATATGCTTTATTGCGTATCCATAAAGGGCAACCCCAGGTACTGTTGATGGATGTGCTCAAACTCACCAAGGAAAAAGATATCTATGCCCGTCTTGAAATGATACATACTCGGGTATGTGAACTGGTGAAGCTATATAAACCTTCCACTTTTGCCATAGAAGCCCCTTTTTTCGGAAAGAATGTACAAAGTATGCTCAAACTAGGAAGGGCTCAGGGTGTAGCCATAGCTGCTGCTATGCAGGCGGGATTGACTGTAACAGAATATTCACCTAAAAAAGTAAAACAATCCATCACCGGTAATGGTAACGCTGATAAAGATCAGGTATGGAAAATGTTACAACGGATTTTACAGATCGAAGACAAACCGCAATACTTTGATGCAACGGATGCCCTCGCCGTAGCACTTTGTCACCACTATCAATCAGCATCACCCCTTATCAAATCAGGAAAGCCCTTAAAAGGCTGGGAAGATTTCTTGAATAAAAATCCGGAGAGAGTGAAGAGAAAATTTTAGATGTCTGATGTCGAATGTCTGATTTCTGATGTAGAATATTCGATTTTCGACTTTTGATCACAGATTTAAGATCAAATCCGACATCCGAAATTACTTCAAGTATCCAGTCAATACCAGTACCAGCAAAATTGTTCCTCCAATAACACGGTACCAGCCAAATAAACGGAAGCCATGTTTTTGCAGAAAGCCGATAAAAAATTTGATGGCTAACATGGCAACAATAAACGCGACCACATTACCTACAGCTAGGGCAATTACATTATCGGTATTGGTTAGCATTTCGGGGGTTTCTTTCCATGCTTTGAGTAGTTTGTAACCGGTTGCGGCAGCCATCGTTGGTACGGCAAGGAAAAAAGAAAATTCTGCAGCCAGATTTCTGGTCAGCTTTTGTTGCATACCGCCAATAATACTAGCCGCACTTCTGCTTACACCCGGAATCATCGCTACACATTGCCAGAAGCCAATCAGTAGAGCGCGAAAAAAACTTACCTCTTCTTCTTTTTCAATTATAGGCTGCTGAAATAATTTGTCGATAAACAAAAGAACAATTCCACCTGCCAACATGGTGATGGCTACTGTAAGTGGACTTTCCAGTAATGCATCAATTTTATCGGAAAAGATAGCACCCAATCCGAGTGCGGGGATTACTGCTACCAATAACTTGAGATAAAAATTCAATCGGTTCAGAGGGAAGAATTTTTTGCGATACAATACCACCACAGAAAGTATAGCCCCTAACTGAATAGCCACTTCAAATAATTTAGTAAAATCGTCTTTGGCAATACCCAAAAAAGAACTGGCAATGATCATATGTCCGGTAGAAGATACCGGTAAAAATTCAGTCAGTCCTTCCACAATGGCAATGATGATAGCGTCGAAAATACTCATGGGGCTAGAGTTGGTAGTCCATGGTCCATAGTCCATGGGTTATAGATTCTATTGACCATGGACTATGGACCATGGACTGTAATCACTTCTTCTTAAAAATCGCAAAGATCTCAATCGCCAAACCGATCACGATCAGGATGGGTGCAATGGTGATGCGGGTGGTGCCGTATACTTCTTTATAATCAAATACATTCGGATCACTGCTTTTGCCGCCACTCATTAAAAAGAAGCCCAACGCAATAATAATAGCGCCAATAATCATCCACTTATAATTCTCTTTCGTAAAAAGCGGACTCATAGTATTTTTTGTTTCGGTCATGGGAGAGGTTTTTGTGAGTTGTGATAGTAGGTTCTCAATTGTGAATGGTGAATTGTCAATATAGTTATAATTGACAATTCACCATTCACAATTCACTAATAAAGATCATCCAATTTCATTTTTAAATATTTCAATACACTTCGATGGGTTGAATAAACTGAAATGCCGACACCCAATATAATCAAGCCTCCAAAGAGTATAAAAGTCAATTTCCAATCACGGATGGCTTTCAACTGTGGGAACTGACTCTCTGCCCAACTGATGATGCTAAATAATAAAATAATGGCAATACCGGAACTGATCAGTCCGTTCACTACCGCCCTGATATTCAAAGGACGAGCAATGAATCCTCTGGTAGCACCTACCATCTGCATGGTCTTGATCAGGAATCGGTTACTGAACATCGCCAAACGGATGGTATTATCAATACTGATGATTACGATGATACAGAGAATGATCGCTATCACTAAAAATATCAAACCAATCTTCGCTGCACGCTCATTCAAATTACCTACCAATGTTTGGGGGTACTGAATATCCGTGATCTGATCTCCGTACTTGCCCAATAGTTCTGTCGATATTTTATTCAGGCTATCTTTATTGACATAGTCTGCTTTTGCATAAAAATCGATGCTCTCGGGTAATGGATTTACATCCAAGATCTTCGCCCAATCTTCATTGTTCTCACGATTCCAGATCTCTTGTGCCATTTTCTTATCTACATAAGTCACCGTTTTGGTATAAGGGCGCGAAGCAATATGCTGCTGAATCTGCCCAATGGTATCCTTATTCAATGTCCGTAAATAGGCACTGATACGAATATCTTCCTTAAAAGCACTACCTACCGAATTGATATTTAGGAAAAACCAGCCCATAATACCCATGATTAACAATACCAAAGCCACACCCACAATGGTGTAGATATAATTCGGTTTACTACGCTTTAAAGAAGATTTTGCACTATCTACCATACTTTACATTTTTTACCCCCTTCTCCTCACAGGAGACGGGCAGGGAAGAGGTCACAAATGTAGGGTTTTGACGCCTAAAGACTTACATTTGCAACCACTCTAACGATCAATTTGCCATTGAAAATAGAGCAATCTCAACGTATTTGGGTTAAATATATGTTAGGATTGCCGGCAGCCGTTGCATGTGCCCGAATCTCCGGTCCTACACATGCTTTGCTGACACTTCAATAACGATCAAACAGCATAAAAATTATAAGTACACGCATAACTTATGGAATACAATTTCAGGGATATTGAAAAGAAATGGCAGAAAGAATGGACGGATACCAAAGCCTATCAGGTAAGCAATAACAGCACCAAGCCTAAATATTATGTGCTGGATATGTTCCCGTATCCAAGTGGAGCAGGCTTACACGTTGGCCACCCATTGGGTTATATCGCTTCTGATATTGTGAGTCGTTTCAAAAGATTAAAGGGATTTAATGTATTGCATCCCATGGGTTATGATGCGTTTGGATTACCGGCTGAGCAATACGCTTTGGAGCATGGTGTACATCCGGCAAAAAGTACTGCTCAGAATATTGATAATTTCAGAAAACAACTCGACAATATCGGATTCAGCTATGACTGGGATCGTGAAGTGCGTACTTGTGATGCTGATTACTATCAATGGACCCAATGGATTTTCCTTCAATTGTTTAATAGCTTCTACGATCGTAATCAGCAAAAAGCAGTATCGATTCAGGAACTCATTAAATCTTTTGAACAGGAAGGAAATATCAAACATGTTTGTCCGGGTAATCCCACTCTTCAATTCACTGCAGCAGCATGGAAAGCTTTTTCTGAAAAAGAACAGCAAGATATTTTGATGGATTATCGTCTTGCTTTCTGTGGTTATGGTGAAGTGAACTGGTGTGAAGCTTTGGGAACCGTATTGGCTAATGATGAAGTAGTGAATGGCGTGAGTGAGCGTGGTGGACATCCTGTTGTCAAAAAGAAACTACGTCAATGGTATTTGCGTATCACAGAATATGCAGATCGTTTGCTCAGCGGACTCGATACCATCGAGTTCAGCGAAGCCATGAAAGAAATGCAAACGAATTGGATCGGTAAATCTTCGGGAGCTGAGATCAGCTTCAAGCTGCAGGCTGCAGGCTACAAGCAAGAACAATCAAGCTTGCAGCCTGAAGCTAGCAGCTTGGAGCTTCTTGTTTACACTACCCGCCCTGATACCATTTTCGGCGTAGATTTTATGGTAGTTGCACCGGAGCATGAGTTGATTGAAAAAATTACGACGGCTGAGCAGAAAGAAGCAGTGGATGCTTATATCACGTATGTAAAAAGTAGGAGTGATCGAGAGCGTCAGGCGGAGAAAAAAATTACGGGATGTTTTACGGGAGCTTATGCCATCAACCCATTTGATGGAAGAGAAATTCCGGTATGGATCTCAGAATATGTGCTTGCAGGTTATGGAACCGGAGCCATCATGGCCGTTCCTTGTGGTGATGAAAGAGATTTCAAATTCGCCAAGCATTTCAATATTCCTATTACCAATATTATTGGGGATGCATTTGATGGAACAGATGCTAACGCTACCAAAGATGCCGTACTGAGTAATAGCGGATTCTTGAATGGTACGAAAATGCGTGATGCCATTGAAGTAGTGATTACCAAACTGGAAGAAATGGGTATCGGCAAACGCAAAGTGAATTATAAAATGCGTGATGCTGCCTTTAGTCGCCAGCGTTATTGGGGTGAGCCATTCCCAATTGTATGGCAGGATGGTATTGCCTATCCTTTGGATGAAAAAGAATTGCCACTCTTATTGCCTGATGTAGAAAGTTATGGTCCCGGTCCGGATGGAGAAGGCCCACTGGCCAATTTGAATGATTGGAAAAACACAACGTATAAAGGAAAGCCTGCGGTACGCGAAACCAATACCATGCCCGGTTATGCTGGCAGTAGTTGGTATTTCTTGCGTTATATGGATCCCAATAATGAACAAACATTTTGTGAGAAGAAAGTAAGTGATTATTGGAATCAGGTAGATCTATATATCGGCGGTACAGAACATGCAGTAGGACATTTATTATACAGTCGTATGTGGACCAAAGCCTTATATGACTTAGGTTATATTGGTTTTGATGAACCGTTTAGGAAATTGTTGAATCAGGGTATGATACAGGGGAGTAGTCGATTTGTGTATAGAAAAAAGGGGACACAGACATTTATTTCCTCAAGTCTAAAGCAAGGAGTAGAGGTAGATGAGTTACATGTAGATGTGAACATTGTGGATGGAGTAGAATTGGATATTGAAGCTTTCAAGAAATGGCGCAATGGCGAATATGCCAATGCCGAATTTATTTTGGAAGAGGGTAAATACATCTGCGGAGTTGAAGTAGAAAAAATGTCCAAATCCAAATTCAACACCGTGAACCCTGATACCTTGGTGGAGAAATTTGGAGCAGATACTTTCCGCATGTATGAAATGTTCTTAGGTCCGGTAGATCAAAGTAAACCCTGGGATACCAAAGGGATTGAAGGTGTGCATCGGTTCCTGAAAAAATTGTGGCGTTTATTTTTTGATGAGAATAAAGGGAAGATATGGACAGATGAACAACCGACTGCTGGAGAGTTAAAAGTATTACATCGCACCATCAAAAAAATCGATGATGATACGGAGCGTTATAGTTTTAATACCGCTGTGAGTAGCTTTATGATCTGTGTGAATGAATTGAGTGATCTGAACTGTCATAAAAAACAAATCCTTCAGGATGTATTGATTCTGTTAACTCCCTATGCACCACATATTGCTGCGGAGCTTTGGAAGCAATTGGGTAATGAAGGTTCAGTGTTAGATGCATCTTTCCCGGTATTTAATGCATCATATGTTACAGAGACAAGCAAAGAATATCCCATCAGTATCAATGGTAAAACACGTACCAATATTTCCATTGCATTAGATGCTACTGAAGAGCAGGTAAAAGAAATCGTACTCGCAAATGAGCTGGTACAAAAATGGATGGAAGGAAAACCTTTGAAGAAACTCATCTTCGTAAAAGGTAAAATGATCAATGTAGTTATATAATTTCTGTGCTTTTCTGTGTCCTCAGTGGCATTATTTATTGCCACTGAGGGCACAGAAAGACACAGAATTTTTTATACGATCACACAGTAATACAAAGGCATTCCCACTGTAATATTGATCGGGAAGGTAACGGCTAGCGTCATGGGTAGGAAGAGTCCGGGATTGGCTTGTGGTACTGCTATCTTCATGGCAGCAGGTACTGCAATATAGGAAGCACTGGCTGCAAGAATGGCCAATACAAATCGGTTCGATACATCAGCCGTCACAAACTGACTCAACCATGCCACTGCAATTCCATTGAATAAGGGGACACAGATCGCAAAAGCAAAAGGAAACCAGCCAAATCCGAATAGTGATTTTAGTTTTCTTCCGCTCGTAATACCCATGTCCAATAAAAAGATGGCAAGAAAACCTTTGAACAAATCATTGGTAAAGGGTTTGATATCTTCTGCCTGTTTATTGTTGGCGAGATAACCGATGACCAGACTTCCTAAAATCAGTAATACACTGCCATTGGTGATAGCATGTTTAGCAACAGATCTTTTAGAGAACTCACTTGATTCGGTGGCAGAGAAAAACGAAATCAGTAAAAGTCCGACGATAATAGCCGGTGATTCCATTAAAGCCATAACGGCAACCATGTATCCGTGTAAATGCAGCTGTTGTTGTTCCAAATAAGAAGTAGCTGTTACAAAAGTGACCGCACTTACTGAACCATAAGCTGCCGCAATAGCACCGGCGTCTAATACGTTGAACTTCTTTTTTAGGATAAAGAAGGTATACAATGGAATGATGAGTGAAATAACTATCCCCGATAACATCAACCAAAGTATCTCTTGGGTGAGCACTTCATGTGAGAGTTCTTGTCCACCTCTGAACCCAATGGCAAAGAGCAAGTACAGTGAAATGAATTTGGAAGAATTTGGTGGAATTTCCAGATCGCTTTTCAGCAGTACTGCTACAATGCCAAGCACAAAAAATAAAAGAGCAGGGTTTGTGAGGTTTTCCAGTAAAAGATTAAAGTTCATGAATAGTTTCAGGGATAGATGAATAAAAAGAGATACAGGTAACCGCGATCACTTATTGTAACTCACCTATAAAACCCAACTCAACGGCAGAATTGATCTTGATCATCTGATTACTCTTTTCGGCTTCTCTGATTGCGTCCAATACTTTTTGTAGGCTGATGCGAAGCGATTGAATACGAGCCATAGAAGCATTGTGCGGGCTACCATAACGCTCCTGATGGCTGAAATTCTTCATATTATGGAAGTTGATCTTGCTATTGTACAAGTTGGTTAGTACCTCTTTGGCTTCTTCTGGTGTGAATATGCCATCAATCAGATTAATACTACGAATAGGATGTTGTGATCTGGAAGTTTGTGCTGTTGTTAGAGTGTTCGTTTCCATACATTTAATTTGACCGCAAAGTTGAATGAAAGAAATCATAAGTATTTATATATCTTTATTATGTAAATCATAAATAAAATTTATGAACTATACTTTGAATCAACTGGAAATATTTCTATCAGTCGTTAAAAACAAAAGTGTTTCAAAAGCTGCGGAAGAATTATTTCTTACACAACCTGCAGTATCTATTCAATTAAAAAATTTTCAACGACAATTTGATTTACCATTGACAGAAATGATCGGTCGAACCCTGTATATCACAGATTTTGGTAAAGAAATTGCTGTTTCTGCGCAGGAGATCATGGATCAGGTGATGGCTATTCAAAGTAAAATGCACGCTTATCAAGGCCAACTCACAGGTCGACTTAAAATATCCGTAGTATCCACAGGTAAATATGTAATGCCTTATTTCCTTTCTTCCTTTATGCGCGAAAATCAAGGAGTAACACTAGAAATGGATGTAACCAATAAAAGCACTGTTGTACAAAGTTTACAGAACAATGAAGTAGACTTTGCACTGGTCTCTATTCTTCCCGAAAAACTATCGGTAGAAAAAATAGATCTGTTACAAAACAAACTTTTCCTCATTGGAAAGACCGGACAAAAAATTAAAAATGTACAAGCAAAAGATATCTTCAACCAATTGCCCTTAATCTTCAGGGAACAAGGATCGGGTACGCGACAAACCATGGAAGGTTTTATTCAACGGAAAAGAATCAAAGTTGCCAAAAAAATGGAATTGACTTCCAATGAAGCAGTAAAGCAGGCGGTGTTGGCAGGTTTAGGGTTCTCGATCATGCCTTTGATTGGTATTCGAAATGAATTACGTAATCAGGAACTACAGATCATACCAATACCCGGTTTGCCCATTAAGACCACTTGGAGTTTGATCTGGTTAAAAGGGAAAAAACATGCACCCGTAGCTGCGGAATTATTAAAATATATTAAAAAAGAGAAGTCGAAGATTGTGCATGAGCAGTTTGATTGGTATGAGAAGTATTAGATTGGATCATTGGGTTACACTTTTACTCTACTTTTCTTTCATAAGAATACTCATATACTCCCTGCTTATTCGCCTTGGGTACACGGATGACAAGTAATCCTTTATTAAAAACTGCTTTTGCATCTGTAGTAATGCTATTTCCAAGAGCATTTTTATAAGTTAGCTTTAATTCTCCCGTTTCTTTTATATAACAATATATACCCGTTTCGATTTGATCTTTTGCTAGCTGTGACTGAAATTGTCCATTACTATCAAATTTGTAGCTATGTTCTTTGAAAGCATCTTTCAATGATGCTATCAGTTTGTTTTTGAAAGCGCTGTCAGGGTAGGATGCACCAAAATCCCGGGAAATAAATGTCAAGCCGGATATATAATTAAAATTGACATCACCAGTCGAGAATGCTACTATTTTCCAAGAACCATTCAGTGAACTATCACATTGTGCATTTACACTTAGGTGTGTGATTAATAGGATTATCAATGCATAGAAATGCCGCATATTGTATTTATTTGATTATATATGAAAATAAGCTAATGATTTCATGTATTAAAATAGGTCCTCATTAAATACAACCATTCTTCCCAACTCTTACCAAAATAGGTGTTCTTATGTTTATCTTACCTATCCAAAATTATTTTCCAATGAAATTCATTCTTTCATTTTTCATGACATGTTTGTCGCTTACAGTAATAGCTCAGGGCGGACAAGCATATTTTTTATCGAATCCGGCCTTAAGTCCGGATGGCGAGACCGTGGTATTTGCTTTTGAGGGCGATCTATGGAAAGCCTCTGTTAAAGACGGGCAAGCCACACGTTTAACGGCCATGCAAGGGTATGAAACCAGTCCACGCATTTCTCCGGATGGTAAATGGGTGGCATTCAGCAGCCGACAATTGGGTAATGCAGATGTGTATGTGATGCCATTATCAGGTGGTGAAATTAAAAGACTAACTTATCACAGTGCCACCGATGAAGTAAACAATTGGAGTTGGGATAGTAAAAAGATCTATTTCACTTCCAATCGTATGGGGCAACAATCTGCTTTTACAGTTGCTCTAACCGGAGGAACAGCGGAACGTTTGTTTGGGGATCATTTTTATTTGTTGGATCATGGTATTGCAGAACATCCATCGGGTGATATTTATTTTAATGATACCTGGGAAAGTTCTAATCAATTAACACGGAAGCGTTATAAAGGTCCATTCAATCCTGATATTCAGTCATATAACCCAGCTACGAAGCAGTATAAGAAACATACCGATTGGGAAGGGAAGGATTTTGGTACCACCATTGATCGTACAGGAAAAATATATTTTGTTTCTGATGAGGCAAATGGCGAATACAATTTATACAGTATAGAGAGCGGAAAGAAGACAGCGTTGACAAGATTCAATACCTCCATTAAAACACCTATTGTAAATGCCAACGGTAACAAGATTGTATTTGAAAAAGACTATCAGTTATGGATGTATGATGTTAGTGCTAAAAAAACTGAGAAGTTGAACATCAACCTGGTTCGTAATTATGTATTACCCGCTGATAAAGATTACAATGTTCGTGGAAGTATTACCAATTTGGATGTATCTCCGGATGGTAAAAAAATTGCATTCACTTCTCGAGGAGAAATTTTTGTGAGCGATGTAGATGGAAAATTTGTTCAGCAAATCAGTAAAGGAAATACAGAAAGAGCAAAAGAAGTAAAATGGATGAGTGATAATAAAACATTGCTCTTCAATCAAACAGTAGACGGATGGTTGAATTGGTTTACGGTTGCTGCTGATGGTAGTGCTTCGGTAAAGCCTATTACTAATGAAACGAGAAACAATCGTTCAGGTGTTTTAAATAAAGCCAGAACGAAAATGGTATATCTCAGTGGTCGTGATGAAGTGAGATTATTGGATTTGAAGTCATGGGGAAATAAAACCATCGTGAAGGATGAAATCTGGGCTTTCCAAAATTCAGATCCCGGATTTTCACCCAATGATGAATATGTTTTATTTACAGCGGTAAGGAATTTTGAACAGGATGTGTTTGTTCACAATATCAAAGAAAATAAAACAATGAATCTTACCAATACCGGCGTAACGGAAGCAGGTCCGGTATGGGGCCCTGATGGGAAGCATATTTATTTTATTTCTGCCAGAACAAAACCATCTTATCCATTCGGAATGCAAAATCCGCGCATCTATCGAATGCCATTGGAAAAGATCGATGCACCCTATCGCAGTGATAAATATGAAGCATTGTTCAAAACAGAAAAGAAAGATACTTCCAAAAAAGAACCGGCGCCTATTAAGATCGATATGATCGATATAATGGAAAGATTGGAACAGGTTGCACCTAATTTCGGATCGCAGTTTCTGTTAAATGTGCTACAAAAAGGTGACAAGACCACTATTCTTTATGTGAGCAATCACGATGAAGGAAGAGCGGCTCTATGGAAAACAGTGTTAGAGCCTTTTGAAGCTCCTAAGACTGAAAAGATCAATGGTGCGGATGCATTTAGTGTTGATTATGCTGAGGGAGGTGATAAAGCTATGGTGTTGATCAATGGAACGATTTATAAGTTGAACCTGGATGGCAATAAAGTGGATCCTGTTAATATTGTCTACACGTTTAGACGAAACCTCTCAGGTGAGTTTACGCAAATGTTCAAAGAAGCTTGGGCTCATTTACAGGAGAATTTTTATGACGAAAAATTTCATGGAATAGACTGGCTGGCTACACGTAAACGCTATGAAACTTTTATTTCACATGTGAATACAAGGGGTGATCTGCGCACTTTATTGGCAGATATGTTGGGAGAACTGAATTCATCTCACTTAGGATTTAACTCTTTTGGTGATGAAGAAAATGTTCAACTATCCAACCGAACAATGGAAACGGGGATCATCTTTGAAAACAATAACCCTTATAAAGTAAAATACGTCGCTTCAAGAAGTAATGCTGATAAAGCAACGATAGATGTATTACCCGGTGATGAATTGGTAAAAGTAAATGATGAAACGATTGATCCTTCGATGGATAGGAGCTACTATTTTAGTAAGCCGTCTTTAGATGGTGAGATCAGTTTGACATTCAATAGGAATGGTCAGATGGTAACAACGAAAATACATCCACAAGCATCCTTATTTTCAAATTTATCGGAAGAGTGGAGTGATAACAATCAGAAAAGGGTAGATGAAAAGAGTAAGAAACGTATTGCTTATCACAATATGAAAGATATGGGAGGTGGAGAACTGGAAAAATTCCTGATCGATATGACTCAGGATTTTTATCAGAAAGATGCCTTGATATTGGATCTACGTTATAATACCGGAGGCAATGTACACGATGAAGTGTTGAAATTTTTAAGTCAGCGTGCTTATTTACAGTGGAAATACCGCGAAGGAAAACTCACTCCACAATCGAATTTTGCTCCGGCTGATAAACCCATAGTATTATTGATCAATGAGCAATCGCTGAGTGATGCGGAAATGACCGCACAAGGTTTTAAAGCATTGAAGTTGGGAACCATTATTGGGATGCCGACCTATCGTTGGATCATCTTCACCAGTGGAACAGGATTGGTCGATGGCTCTTTTGTTCGTTTACCAAGCTGGGGATGTTATAGTTTAGACGGAAAAGATTTAGAGATCACAGGTGTGGAGCCTGATATCAAGATCCCTATGAATTTCGAAGATCGCATCAATGGTCGTGACCCACAATTGGATCGTGCTATTGAGGAGATTTTGAAGAAGTTGAAGAATTAAATCATTAATTTTCTCTAATCTGTGAATCTGCGGCTTAATTTTTTGCCACAGATTCACAGATTTTTTTTTACAAGTAATTCCATGAAACTTTGTAAAAACACATTCATTCATGTTTCATCCCATAGTTCCATTTGAAATAGGAGTAGATCAATTACTGCCATTGGATTTGACTGCCAATAATGAAGCCGTTACAGAAGCTTTGGTTAATGATATTGATCTGTTCTCTGCTTATATTGACCAGTGTTTAATGGATTCCGGTGCACGTTATGCAATTGGAGGATATGATGAACATAGAACAGTGTACAGCAGGAGCCGAGTATTTGATGATGCAGAAGAACCACGTCGTTTGCATTTGGGAACAGATATCTGGGGACATGCAGGAACACCGGTATTTGCACCGTTAAATGGTGTAGTACACAGTTTTGGTTTTCATGAAACTTATGGTGATTACGGTGCAGTGATCATTTTACAACATGAATGGGAAGGAGAGGTGTTACATACTTTATATGGACATCTATCTTTTCATGATTTGGATGAATTGTATGAAGGAAAAGCAATCCATAAAGGAGAAGCGTTTGCTCATTTCGGGGAACCTCATGAAAACGGCCATTGGCCACCACATCTGCATTTTCAACTGATCAAAGATATGGAAGGGAAAATCGGAGATTATCCTGGTGTTTGTAAGTACAGTGAACGTCAACAATATTTATCCAACTGTCCTGATCCGGACATCATTTTAAAGAGTACTTTCTACAAATAATATTTTCTGTGTATTTCAGTGCCTTCTCCAAAGGAGTCCTGTGGACAGTGGCAATAAAATGCCACAGAGAACACAGACGAACACAGAAATATTACTCAAATGATTTTATTTTATCTGAGGAGATAATATGAGTTCCATTAAGAGAATGATGGGCTGAATCTTGCATAGACTTTGCTAATGCCAATGCGGAAACGGGTTTGTATTTTTTGAGCGGTCCAATCAAAAGAGGACTTATCAATTGTGCTATGAAAATACCAATCTTTTCTCCTACCCTTCTTTCCGCTCTATCACCCATGATAAAAGAAGGTCTGAAAATGCAAAGGCATGGATATCTTAATAATGTCAAAGCTTTTTCTAGCTGTCCTTTGGTTCTGCTATAAAAAATAGAAGAATTTGCATCAGCACCCACAGCGCTGATCACTAAAAACTTTTGCGAGCCTGCAGCCAATTGTAGTGCAGCAATTTTTTGTGGATAGATCAGATCCACGCGTTTGAATGCATCTTGTGATCCGGCTTTTTTAATGGTAGTACCTAAACAACAAAAAACATCAGTAGCATCTACCGAACTATCCAGTTGCTCAAAATCAACAATTTGCTGTACCAATCTAGGATGACTGATATGCACAGGCTTGCGAACGTAGATGGTTATTTGAACATACAATGGATCATTCAATAACAAATCCAATAAGTGTTGTCCGGTTAATCCACTAGCGCCGAGGATGAGTGCTGTTTTTGGTTGCATAGGTGTTTATTTAAGCTAAGAAAAGCGGTGAGTGGTCAATTGTCAATTGTGAATGGTGAATAATACGTTAAGCGTAATGTAAAAAAGTTACGAACTATATTGACAATTGACCATTCACCTTTGACTATCTCACAATTTACTACCTTTACCCCATGTCCAACCCAAACTTGAACAGAGACCCGATGAACCTGAGTGCTGCTGAGAAGGAGTTTGAGAATGCCATTCGTCCGGCTGAGATCAATGATTTTTCCGGACAGCCACAATTGATTGAAAATCTCGTCATTTTTATTAAAGCCGCTAAGCTGAGGGGCGAAGCATTAGATCATATTTTGTTTCATGGTCCGCCGGGATTGGGCAAAACCACACTCAGCAGAATTGTTGCGAATGAATTAGGGGTAAATATCAAAGAAACTTCGGGACCGGTGATCGAGAAACCGGGTGATCTGGCAGGATTGCTCACCAACCTGCAACCCAATGATGTATTATTTATTGATGAGATCCATCGTTTGAGTACAGTGGTGGAAGAATATTTGTATGCAGCAATGGAGGATTTCAGAATTGATATTATGATTGATTCCGGTCCTAATGCTAGGAGTGTGCAAATAAATTTGAATCCGTTTACATTGGTGGGGGCTACTACCCGAAGTGGTTTATTGACCGCACCATTGTTGTCACGTTTCGGGATCAAATCAAGATTAGAGTATTACCATGCTGACACTCTAAAGAAGATCATTGAAAGAAGTGCTGCGATTTTGAATACAGGCATTCTTCCGGAGGCTGCTTTTGAAATTGCACGGAGAAGTAGGGGTACACCTCGTATCGCTAATGGGTTATTACGTCGCGTACGAGATTTTGCACAAGTATTAAATGATAGTAAAATTGATTTGGGCATCACACAACATGCATTAAAGGCATTGAATGTGGATGAACATGGATTGGATGAAATGGATAATCGTATCCTGTCAGCCATCATTGATAAGTTTAAAGGTGGGCCTGTTGGACTTACTACCATTGCAACTGCTGTGGGCGAAGAAGCAGGTACACTGGAAGAAGTGTATGAACCCTTTTTGATACAGGAGGGTTTTTTACAGCGTACGCCACGCGGAAGAGAAGTAACATTAAAAGCATACCAACATCTGGGAAAAGATCGGCCTTCGATGGGTAATCAGTCGGAGTTGTTTAGATAGATAGATTGCCACTGAAGGCACAGAGATACACTGAAAAGGGTTCCGACGAAATCGGAACCCTTTTTATTTTATAATATTTCGGAGAGACTTTCTTTAGTTGCTTGAATAGTGGCGTCTAGGTCTGCGTAAGTAAGTGCGTTATTGAGGAACCAACTTTCAAATGCAGAAGGAGGTAAGTAGATGCCTTTTTTCAGCATGGCATGAAAGTATTTATTGAATAATGCATTATTGGCAGCGGATGCAGTGGCAAAATCAGTAACGGGCTTTTCGCTAAAATGCACACTGATCATTGATCCAAATCTGTTGATGACAAAAGGTGTTCCGCTTTCAGTAAGCACTTTGTTCAGACCCTCATGTAGATAAGCTGTCTTGTCATTCAGTTCTTGATAGAGAGAAGGATTATTTTTTAGCTCACTCAATAAAGTATAACCCGCGATCATCGCAATTGGATTACCACTTAGCGTGCCTGCTTGGTACACATTTCCTAGTGGTGCGATTTTTTCCATGATGACACGTTTACCACCAAAAGCACCTACCGGCATTCCGGCGCCGATCACTTTTCCATAAGTGATGAGGTCTGCGTCTACATTCAATACTTGCTGTGCCCCCCCTTGTCCTAAACGAAATCCTGTCATGACTTCATCAAAAATGAATACAATGCCTTCTTCATCACAAATGGTTCTGATACCTTCAAGAAATCCCGGTGCAGGTAAGATACAACCCATGTTTCCGGCAACAGGTTCAACAATGATAGCGGCTATTTCATTTTTATGAATAGAGACTAAACTTTTGACCGCAGTAAGATCATTATAAGCACAAGTGAGCGTATCAGTAGATACTCCACCGGTGATTCCCGGGACAGTCTGAATATCAAAAGTGGCCAATCCGCTACCTGCTTTTACAAGAAAAGCATCAGCATGTCCATGATAGCATCCTTCAAATTTGATGAATTTATTTCTACCGGTATATCCTCTTGCCAATCGTAAAGCACTCATACAAGCTTCTGTTCCACTGCTCACCATTCTGATCAGGTCGACATTGGGGGCCATACTTTTAATGAGCTCAGCCATTTCAATTTCCAGTTCTGTAGGTGCGCCATAAGAAGTTGATAAGACAGCTTTTTCCTGAATGGCTTTCACTACAGGCTCGTAAGCATGTCCTAAAATCATAGGACCCCATGAAGCGATATAATCGATGTAACGATTACCATCGGCATCATAGAGATATGCTCCTTTTGCTTTTTCAATAAAGATGGGTGTTCCGCCAACACTTTTAAATGCTCTTACCGGAGAGTTTACACCACCTGGGATCGATTGTTGTGCGCGTTGGAAGAGGGAGATACTTTTATTGTACATAGTTATATTTATTGTTAATATATTGCCACTGAATGCACAGAAATGCACAGAATCTTTCAGTGCTTCTCTGTGTGTTCAGTGGCAACTAATCATTGATTAATCAGTCTGATTGCATCTTTCGCAAAATAGGTGGCTATCATATCAGCACCTGCACGTTTGATTGAAGTCAGGCTCTCAATGATCGCTTTTTCTTCATTCAACCAACCCATTTTAGAAGCCGCTTTGATCATTGCATATTCGCCGCTTACCTGATAAGCACTCACCGGAATCTCCACTGCATTCTTCACTTCGCGAATGATATCTAAATATGCCATAGCAGGTTTTACCATCACAATATCTGCACCCTCTTCCACATCCATCAACGTTTCTCTAATGGCTTCGGTTCGGTTAGCGAAATCCATCTGATAGGTTTTTTTATCACCAAATCCAGGAGCACTATCTAGGGCGTCTCTGAATGGACCATAAAAACAGGATGCATATTTCGCACTGTAACTCATAATACCCACTTTCGTGAATCCACTTTCTTCCAAACCATTTCTGATGGCGCCAATTCTTCCATCCATCATATCACTGGGTGCCACAAAATCGCAACCTGCTTCTGCGTGACTAACACTCATTTTTACCAATGCTTCAACTGTCTCATCATTTATAATCTCATCATCTTTCACGATACCATCATGTCCGTAAGATGAAAAGGGATCTAAGGCAACATCTGTCATTACCACCATTTCTGGTACTGCATCTTTGATGGCTTTAATGCTTCGCTGCATCAATCCATTTTTATTCCATGCTTCTTTACCGGTATTGTCTTTTAATTCGTCTTTACACTTAATAAAAAGTAGTACACAGCGAATATCCATCTCCCACAATACTTTCACCTCTTTCACCGTAAGATCTAAGGACATCCTGTAATACCCAGGCATAGAAGCAATTTCAGTCTTCACATTTTCTCCCTCATCAATAAATAAAGGAGCAATAAAATCAGCAGGTTTTAATATGGTCTCAGCCACCATTGCACGAATAGCAGGTGATTGGCGGAGAATGCGGTTGCGTCTTTGGAGGTACATGAATCTTTGATTTTTGGATCTTTGATTTCTTGATTTATTGTTTGGTCTGCTTGATTTTTAAATCAAACGGTTTATTCGCGGCAGTGAAAATGACTGCTATTAATTGATCTATGATACTATTGGTACTAAGTTTTGTTGCTTTAATAATTTCTAACCAATAATGTGACTCGTCGATTTCTTCCAGAACAATTTTTAGTTTATGTGCAAAATCAGCTTGTGATTTTGATCTACTGGTTGCACGATAATTTGCTCCTACCGATCCTGAAGAACGGATCAATTGTTTCGCAATCTCAAAACCAGCAGGTGTTTTTGGCAGACATTTACAAAATAATACAATATTAATATTGAACTGTTTTGTTCTGTCTTGTAAAGTTTTCCGGTTCATCTTGCAAAGTTATGCAAGGTCACCACGAACGATACGGAGCGTTTGTTATGAAACAAATCAAAAAATCAAAGATCAAAGAATCACACTTATATCCATTCCTTCGGATGCAAGCAAGCCTGCCACAATTCCCATTCCTTTGAGCCTTCAGCCGGTTGATGATTATAATCAAATCTTACCGTTGGCGGTAGACTCATCAAAATGCTTTCAATTCTGCCATTTGTTTTGAGTCCAAAGATAGTTCCACGATCGTGTACCAGATTAAATTCAGTATATCTTCCTCTGCGTATTTCCTGCCAATATTTGTTTTCCGGTGTAAACTCATTTTCTTTTCTTTTCTCTACAATAGGAATATAACTATCTATGAATGCATAACCACAAGATTTTGCAAATGCCATCCAGAATTGTACATCTTTAGTTTCATCCGGGCGCTGGTAATCATAAAAAATGCCACCAATGCCTCTTCTTTCTTTATTACGATGCCAGTTCACAAAATACTCGTCACATTCTGTTTTGAATCTAGGATAAAATGAAGAGTCAAATTGATCGCAGGCATTTTTATACGTCTGATGAAAGTGAATGGCATCTTCTTCAAACAAATAATAAGGTGTAAGATCGGTGCCTCCACCAAACCACCTGTCCATCACTTCTCCTTGCTCGTCATATAATTCAAACATGCGATAGTTGCAATGTACAGTAGGTACAAATGGATTATCAGGATGGATCACCAAACTCAATCCACATGCAAACCAACTATGTCCATTGATCTTTAATTGTGAGCGCATCATATCCGTAACCGGACCAAATACCACAGAAGTATTCACGCCACCCTTCTCTAATACAGCACCATTACTAATTACACGCGTACGACCACCACCACCCTCAGCGCGATCCCATTTGTCTTCCTGAAAGGTAGCTTTTCCATCTGCCTTCTCCAGTGCAGCACAAATATCATCTTGCAACTGATGAATAAAGGAGATCCATTGGTCTTTTATCATGAGGTTGTTTTATATTACGTGAATGGTGAATTGTCAATTGTGAATACGTTTCTCCAATTGACAATTCACTATTCACAATTCACGAGTGACGAAATTCTTTCACAGCATCCACAAATGCTCTTGCATGATCAACCGGAACATTAGGTAAGATACCATGTCCGAGATTGGCGATATGTCTGCCCGGACCAAATGCACGCAACATTTCTTTCACTTCTTTTTGGATCACAGGAATAGGTGATAACAATTTAGCGGGATCAAAGTTTCCCTGGAGTGTTACATTGTTACCTGCAAACTGACGAGCCAGTTCCGGCTTGATGCACCAATCGATTCCCAAACCATGTGCACCTGTGGCAGCCATACTATCCAAACTATGCCACGCACCTTTTGCAAAAACAATGGTGGGTACTTCATCTTTTAATGCAGCCACGATCTGACGCATGTATTGTAATGACAGGTTCTCAAAATCATGAGGACTCAATAATCCACCCCAGCTATCGAAGATTTGAACGGTGTCGGCACCTGCTTTTACTTGTGCTTTCAAGTAGGCAATGGTGGTATCTGTGATCATTTGTAATAACTGATGTGCCAGTTCAGGTTGTGTATAACAGAAAGCCTTTGCTTCATCAAAGGTTTTAGATCCTTTACCTTGTACCATATAGCAGAGTAAAGTCCAAGGAGCACCTGCAAAACCAATCAATGGTACTCTTCCATTCAGTTCTTGTTTGATGAGTTTGATGGCATCCATCACATATCCCAATGTTTCATGAACATCCGGTACACGAACGCGCGACATGTCTTTATGGGTTTTGATAGGATCAGGCAGAACAGGACCTTTGCTTTCGATCAATTGCACTTCCAGTCCCATGGCTTGTGGTACTACCAGAATATCTGAAAATAAAATAGCAGCATCTACACCCACAATATCTATTGGCTGTAATGTGATCTCACAAGCCAGTTCAGGGGTTTGACAACGCTCAAAGAAGCCGTATTTCTCACGCAATACCATATACTCAGGAAGGTATCGTCCGGCCTGACGCATCATCCATACAGGTGTTCTTTCAGTTGGCTCACCGCGAAGGGTTCGGAGGAGTAGGTCGTTTTTTAGCATAATTTTTTTGTGAATGGTGAATGGGGAATGATCAATTTTTATGAATTCACAATTGACAATTCACCATTCGCGAAGTAATGAATTGCTTTCCTCACCAGTTCTTCTTTCCCCGGTGAGTGAGCTGTGATGATTGAATTGTTTGTATATTTTTTGATCGCTGCTTCCGTCGTACTTCCTATAGCAAAGAATACAGTTGCAGTAGCGGCTTTGTTTGTATGAAAAAAACTTTGGACAGCACTTGGACTAAAGAACAGAATACCGTCGTAAACAGTGTCTATTTTTTGATACAATGGAATGGTCTTATACACCACTATTTCTTCTACCTGAACACCGGCTTCTGTAAGTTTTGCCGGTAATTCATCTCTTCGCTGGTCTCCGCAGAAGAAAAACACTTCATCCAATTCATCATTGTCCGTTAAAATATTTTCAGCTAATTCTGATGCGTTATTGCCGGTACCACGAATAGCCTGTTCTCCAAAATGGTTACGAATCAGTTCTTGTGTGGTATTGCCCATGCAGTAAATATTCCATTCAGGCACTTGTTGATCGAGCATGGTGATCACACTTTCCACAGCGTTCATGCTCGTAAAAACAACCGTAGCATATTGTAAAGCAATCTGTGCAATCTCCTGTTGCGTATCAATGTCCAGTACCGGTTCAGTATCGATCAAGGGAATGATATCCAACTGAATGTTTTGTTCAGCGGCTTCCTGTATCAGTGTTTCTTTTACAGGTCTGGTAGATAATATTTTCTTTTTACTTTCCTGCATTTCTAATTTCTTGGATGATTTCTTCAGCACCCATGGCCAGAATTTCTTGTCCGGCTTCTGTGCCAATTGCAGCCCCAACTGAAACAGAGACAGTTGTACTTATGTCAACTTTCTGACTGCCATCCAGTGATACCACGTTGCCCTTAAAGAATAAAGTATCTCCCTCTATCTGAGCCAGTGCCGAAATAGGAGTAGCACAACCACCCATCAGTTGACGTAAGAAATTTCTTTCCGCATGTGCGCAGATGGCGGTTTCATGATGATGTAATTGTTGACAACTATTGAAGATCTCTGTCTCTCCTTCTCTGCACACTACCATCACAGCACCTTGTGCAGGGGCGGGTAGCATCCAGTCAAGATCAATTGCTTTTTCCGGACGAAGATCGATCCTTTCCAATCCGGCGGCAGCAAAGATGGCGCCCTGCCAATGGCTTTCTTCCAGTTTACGCAAACGGGTATTCACATTACCCCGTAGATTATCAAACTGATGATCGGGATAACGATTGAGCCATTGTGCTTTGCGGCGAACGCTGCTGGTGGCAAATAGACCATAGTCCATGGTCCATGGTCCATGGTCTGTTCGCCATTCACCATTCACATAACCCAAAGCTTCTGGTATATGATCTTCTTTATAAACAAGAATATCTTTGTATGATGCACGTTTTAATACTGCTGCTTCTTGTATGCCTTTGGCCAGTTGCGTGGGCACATCTTTCATGGAGTGAACGGCAATATCAATTTTGTTACTGAGCAAGGCTGCATCCAGTGTTTTAGTGAAGATGCCCTGTACACCGATTTCATAGAGTGGTGTTACGAGATCAATATCTCCTTCACTTTTAATATACACGAGCTCAGTAGCTACTCCTTTTTCTTTCAGGAGCTCTTGCACCCATGTGGCTTGCCACACGGCGAGCTGACTGTCGCGTGTTCCTATTCGTACTACCTTGGTCATATCTTGGTTTAATGACTGCTCGTCATGAAGTCGTTGATGGCTTCAATGTAATAACAACCGGGCTGATGTCTGTTACGCATCTTAACGGCTACATTGTTCACCACTTTCTGAATGGCTTCTGTATTGATATCTTCTGATGCTCTCCGTGAAGTTAAAAACAATCCACAGGAATGCATATCATGTAATTTTTGCTTTACCGCTTTCAAAATAGGAACATGGCGGCGCTGGTGGTTCCAAATCATAAACTCATTCATGTGTTGACGAATGATATTCATGGCCTTGGGTACTTCAGCCTTTCTTTTCTGTAAGGTTTGGTCATTGATCTTTGACAGATCATCCACATTGGCCAGTACTACATTTTCCTGTTGTGCCAATGATGGATCAATATTATGTGGAATAGAAAGATCGATCAGGATTTTTTTATTGCCCACCTGTAAATTTTGGGTGGTAACTACCGGCTGTTCAGCATTGGTGGCAACGATAATGATATCAGCACTATTGATCTCCTGTTCCAACTCATTCCAGTCAGCGCTTTGTAATTGCATACTTGCTGCAAGCTCATTCGCTTTCTCCGCGGTTCTGTTGATGAGGGTGATATTTTTAGTATCTAAGTAATCAACCAGATTCTTGCAAGTATTACGTCCAATTTTTCCGGTACCTAGTAGTACTATCTTCTTATCGCTGCTATCTACTAACTGCTGGCGGATAAATTGTATGGCAGCAAATGAAACAGAGATGGTACCACCACTTAATGCAGTTTCGTTTTTGATTTGCTTGGAAGATTGTAATACGGTATTGAACAAGCGTTCCATAAAAGAACCGATCACCCCCTTTTCTTTTGCAAACTTTACTGCCAGTTTCATCTGACCCACGATCTCATAATCACCCAGAATTTGGGAATCCAATCCGGCACCTACCGAAAAAATATGTTGTAAAGCTTCTTCGTCTTGTTTGATATAGCAACGTTGAACAAAATCTGCTTTACTGCCTAAAGTAACACTGCATAAAAGATCAACCAGTGTTTCAGCATCCGGAGCAATACTATAAATCTCGGTACGATTACATGTGCTGAGTACAAATAATTCTTTTACGCCCTTGGCTTTCGCATGTTGTAAAATGATAGCATATTGTTCAGGATTAATGGCATAATTACCACGAACGGCCGCATCGGTCTTTTTGTAGTTGATTCCTGCTATGAAAAATTGTCCTGTCTCCATAAACTGCCACGATCCTTTAGGTCTCGCTCAAATAAGTACGCAAAGGTATCCCGCATGGTTTCTTTTAAAACATGACAAACGTCATTACATTGTCATTTCTCTGTCAGATTTCTGATAAGCGGTCATTTTAGCTGCTGAGAGCAAACCCTTTCTGTTTTTGTTTCGTTCTTTTCTGCAAACAAATTCCTTAGAACTTTTAACTAAGCGATTTGTTAGTCTAACTTTGCAAACTCAAATGTGATTATGGCAACGAATGCGAAACGTGCACTCTTATTAATGAATTTGGGCTCACCTGATTCAACAGAAGTAAAAGATGTCAGAAGATACCTGAATCAGTTTTTAATGGATGGTCGTGTAATCGATATCCCCTACATTGTTAGAGCTTTATTGGTGCGTGGTATCATCGTTCCGTTTCGTGCGCCCAAATCTGCAGAAGCTTACAGAAGTATTTGGACCGATGAAGGTTCCCCATTAATCGTTCTCACCAAACAATTAAAAGAGGCGTTACAACAGGATATTGAAGAGCCTATTGAGATGGCTATGCGATATGGAACGCCATCTCCTAAAGAAGCCTATGATGCTTTATTGAAAGAACATCCTTCTTTGGAAGAAGTGGTTTTGTTGCCTTTGTATCCACATTATGCGATGAGCAGTTATGAAACTGCTGTTGAATATGCAAAAGAACAACACCAGGAATTTGGTTATCGTTTCAAACTGAGCGTCATCAAACCGTTTTATGATGATGAAGCCTATATCAGTGCATTGGCTGAATCCATCAAACCCTATATAGAAAAGGAGTATGACCATATTTTATTCAGCTATCATGGAGTACCACAAAGACATATTCGCAAGAGTGATACCACAGGTTGTCATTGTTTGAAAGTAGAGAACTGCTGTGAAGTAGCTTCTCCGGCACATAAAGAATGTTATCGCCATCAATTGGTAGTGACCACTAAATTAGTAGCAGAGAAATTGGGTATCCCTAAAGAGAAATATAGTCTTTCCTTCCAATCAAGATTAGGCAGTGGTTGGCTACAACCCTTTACAGATAAGCGTTTGGAAGCCATGCCGGGAGAGGGGATCAAGAAATTATTGGTAGCTTGTCCGGCATTCATCAGTGACTGTCTGGAAACCATTGAAGAAATAGGAGAGGAAGGAAAAGAAACCTTCTTGCATGCAGGTGGAGAATCTTTTACACTAATTCCATGTCTCAACGTCCACCCCGCCTGGATCAGCACCATTGAAAAATGGATGGAAGAGATTCGGAGTGGAAAGGAGGAGATGATTTTGGCGTAATAGTCCATAGTCGATGGACCATGGTCTATGGACTATCGACCTTACTTCGTAGCTTTTCGATTATTAATAAAGTTTACTACTATTTGCCATAACCTATAACCCATCACCCCCCATGTACGAATACCTCAAATCACTACACATCATCTTCATCGTTACCTGGTTTGCGGGGTTGTTTTATATGCCTAGACTGTTTATTTATGCAACAGAGGCGGGGAATAAAAATGAAATGGAATGTAAAGTGTTGCGTGAGCAGTTTTCCATCATGATGAAACGCTTATGGTATGGTATCACTTGGCCTTCGGCTATTCTTACTTTGATCTTTGGATTGTCAGTTTTATTTCATGGAAATTGGGATAAAGTTGTGTTTGATGTATCCGGAAGATGGCTATTGGTGAAACTCATTTTTGTTTTGTTTTTGTATGTCTATCATTTTTCTCTGCATCGTATTTTTAAGCAGGAGATTGCAGGCATTTATCGATATTCTTCTAATCAACTCCGTATTTGGAATGAAGTAGCCACTATTTTCCTCATCTCCATAGTCATGCTCGTCGTGGTGAAACAAAGCCTCAGTTTTGTATGGGGGCTGGTTGGGCTGATCTTATTTGTACTGCTGCTCATGAGCGCGATTCGGGTGTATAAGAGAATGAGGAGTAATGAATTCAAAAGTCAAAAGTGAAAAATCAAAAGTGAAAGGGGAAAGAATTCGTACGATATCTATTCTTTTAACTTATTGATAATCATTTTATTAGGTATTTTTTACGCCAGTAATCATCTTTTGACTTTTGACTTTTGACTTTTCCCCCTCCCTTTTCCTCCCCCACATTTCATACCTTCGCAGCCTTTAAAACCTGCCTGTTAAAGGATTACAGGTAATTTTCAAGCTGACCGAAAGACTATGAGTGCTAAATACGCTGAATTTTCAGGATTGAACCTGCCTGCTATCGAAAAAGAGATACTGGCCAAATGGAAGGATGGACAGGCTTTTGAACAAAGTGTTGCGCTGAGAGAAGGCAAAACACCTTTTGTGTTTTATGAGGGTCCGCCCAGTGCCAACGGTATGCCCGGTATTCACCATGTCATTTCCCGTACGTTAAAAGATATGGTGTGTCGCTATAAAACCATGCAAGGTTTTCAGGTGAAGCGTAAAGGCGGATGGGATACCCATGGATTGCCGGTGGAATTGGGTGTTGAGAAAGAATTGGGTATTACCAAAGAAGATATCGGTAAGAAAATTTCTGTGGAGGATTACAATCAGAAATGTCGTGAGGCAGTGATGCGTTACAAAGACATTTGGGATGATATAACTACCAAAATGGGATACTGGGTAGATCTGAATGATCCCTATATCACTTTCGATAACAAATACATTGAATCGCTGTGGTGGATATTGAGTGAGTTGTACAAAAAAGGATACTTGTATGAAAGTGTATCCATTCAACCTTACTCACCGGCGGCTGGAACCGGATTGAGTTCGCATGAGTTGAATCAGCCCGGAACTTATAAGGATGTAAAGGATACAAGTGCAGTGGCGATGTTTAAAGCCATACGTAGTTCGAAAACTGAATTTCTTTTCGAAGCAATATCGAATAATGAATTTTCAACTTCGAATGATGAAGTATTTTTCATGGCATGGACAACCACTCCATGGACATTGCCTTCAAATTTAGGATTGACAGTTGGACCGAATATTGATTATGTACTGGTACAAACTTTCAATCCATATACACACCTGCCTGTATTCGTGGTGCTTGCAAAAGCCTTGCTGGGTAAGTATTTCAAGCCGGAAGGTGAGAATGGTGATTTTGCCGGATACCATGCAGAAGTAAAATTATTGCCTTGGAAAATCATCACTGAGTTCAAAGGATCTGTTATTGAAGATGCCACTTATGAACAATTGCTTCCTTACGAAGCCAACTCAACATCAGTAGTTGAAGAAATTACACCGGGTGCAAAACCTTTCCGTGTATTGTGTGGTGATTTTGTAACGACTGAAGACGGTACCGGTATCGTGCACACGGCTCCTGCATTTGGTGCAGATGATTATAAGGTTGGACAGAAATACAATATCGGTATCCTAACCATGGTGGATAGAGAAGGAAAATTTGTGGACGGATTGGGAGAGTTTAGTGGTCGCTATGTGAAGAATTATAAAGATGAGAAAGACTATGTAGATGTAAACGTAGACATCTGCGTAAAACTGAAAAAAGAGAATCGTGCTTTCAAAGTTGAAAAATACGAACACAGTTATCCGCATTGTTGGAGAACAGATAAACCGATTCTTTATTATCCTTTAGATGCTTGGTTCATCAAGACTACTGCGGTGAAAGACAGAATGGTGGAATTGAATAAAACCATCAACTGGAAACCGAAAAGTACCGGTGAAGGACGTTTTGGTAATTGGCTGGAAAACATGGTAGACTGGAACTTGAGTCGCAGTCGCTATTGGGGAACGCCTTTGCCTGTTTGGCGTACAGAAGATGGTAGTGAAGAAGTTTGTATCGGTTCCATCGAAGAACTGAATGAAGGTATTCGCAAAGCTAATGAAGTATTGGGTGGTGATGTCAACAAGAACTATTTGCATGAAGGCATTCTCGATCTGCATAAACCTTATGTGGATGAGATCGTATTGGTGAGTCCTTCAGGAAAACCTATGCATAGGGTACCCGATCTGATCGACGTGTGGTTTGATAGTGGTGCCATGCCCTATGCACAATGGCATTATCCTTTTGAAAACAAGGAATTAGTAGATAAAGGACAATCATTCCCTGCAGACTTTATTGCAGAAGGTGTTGACCAAACGCGTGGATGGTTCTATACGTTACATGCCATTGGTGTGATGCTATTTGATAGTGTGGCTTACAAAACCGTTGTGAGTAATGGATTGGTATTGGATAAGAACGGAAACAAAATGAGTAAGCGTTTGGGTAATGTGGTGAATCCGTTTGAAACCATTGAAAAATATGGTGCTGATGCAACACGGTGGTATTTGATCACGAATGCATCACCTTGGGATAATTTGAAATTCGATTTAGCAGGTATTCAGGAAGTGCAGCGTAAATTCTTTGGTACTTTATACAATACCTATCAGTTCTTTGTGCTATATGCAAATGTAGATGGATTTGCATTCAAAGAAACGCCAATTGCATTGGCAGATAGACCTGAGATTGATCGTTGGATTCTTTCTTCACTCAATAGTTTGGTGAAAAAAGTAACCGCAGCAATGGATGATTATGAGCCAACGATCGCGGGAAGAGCTATTGAAGAATTTGTGGATGAGCATTTGAGTAACTGGTATGTGCGTTTGTGTCGTCGTCGTTTTTGGAAAGGTGATTATGAAACCGATAAAATCAGTGCTTACCAAACTTTATATGCGTGTTTGGAGACGATTGTAAGATTGATGGCGCCTATTTCTCCGTTCTTTAGTGATGCGGTGTTCAGAAATCTGAATGCTGTAACGAATAGATTTGATGTTAGATCTGTTCACCATGCAGATTTCCCTGTGGCTAATGAATCAGCGATTGATGAAGTATTGGAAGAGCGAATGCAATTGGCGCAGGATGTATGTTCGTTGGTATTATCACTACGTAAAAAAGTAAACATCAAGGTTAGACAGCCTTTACAGAAAGTGTTGATACCGGTACTCGATCCCAATATGAAACATCAGTTGGAATTGATCGAAGACCTGATCAAGGCCGAGGTAAATGTTAAGGAGATGGAATACATCACCGATACAGAAGGGATTATCAAGAAAAAGATCAAGCCTAATTTCAAAGCACTGGGTACTAAACTAGGTGCAAAAATGAAAGCAGCAGGTGCATTGATCACCGGATTCGGTCAGCATGAGATCGCTACGATTGAGAAAGCGGGTCAAATAGACTTGAATTTGGATGGCGAGACGATTACCATTTTATTATCTGAGGTGGAGATCGCCGCAGAAGATATTCCGGGATGGAGTGTGGCAGGCAAGGGTAGTTTGACCGTAGCCCTGGATATTACCCTCACTGAGGAGCTAAAACAGGAGGGAGATGCCCGTGAATTCGTCAATCGGATACAAAATATTCGGAAAGAAAGCGGTTTTGAACTCACAGACCGTATATTCGTGACCGTTCTTGAGGCTGAAGGCCTTAAGGAGTCTATTGTTAAGTATAACGATTATATTTGCCGCGAAATTTTAGCAGATATCATTGAATGGGTACCTGAATTATCGGATGGTACTGAGATCGAAGTCAATGATACCCTGTTGAAAGTGGTAGTAAACAAAAAAGGATAAAAGCGTATGGCTACTAAAAAACCAGCCCCTAAGGCAGCGAAAAAACCGGCTGCAAAGGCGGCACCAGCCAAGAAAACAGCTTCAAAACCAGCTCCTAAAAAGGCTGCTGCTAAACCTGCTCCTAAAAAAGCAGCTAAGCCAGCACCTAAACCGGCAGCTAAAAAAGCGGCTCCTGCTAAGAAAGCAGCAGTAAAACCAGCACCTGCAAAAAAGGCTGCTCCTAAGCCGGCTGCTAAAGCACCTGTGAAAGTAGCTAAACCTGCAGCTAAACCAGCTCCTAAACCGGCACCAGTTCCTGTTAAGAAAGCTGCTGTACCGGCTAAGCCTGTTGCAAAAGCTCCGGCTCCTGCACCGGCTGCTAAGCCTGTATCTACGCCATTACCACCGATGAAGAAACCAGAACCAAAAGGGCCACCAGCTCCGCCTGTGAAACCAGTGCGTAGAGCACCAGAGCCGCTGAAAGAGGTAAAAGTTCCTAAGACTAGTACCAAAAGCAGCGTCCCTTATCAGCCCGGATATACACCATTAGAAAAAAGAGTAGAAACTGTGAGAAGCAACGAAACATTAGTTAAATACAGTGATGCGGATCTGAATGAATTCCGAGATTTAATCAATAAAAAACTGGAGGCAGCTAAAAAAGAGCTGACTTATCTCCAAGGTCTGATTACCCGTAAAGATGAAATGGGTGGTGATAATGACGATGCTCGTTATATGACCATGGAAGATGGCAGTATGAGTATGGAAAGAGAGCAGCTCAGCCAAATGGCTAGCCGTCAGATTACTTATATTGATCATTTAGAGAAAGCATTGATGCGTATCGAAAACAAAACCTACGGTATCTGCCGTGTAACCGGTAAGTTGATCGATAAAGCCCGCTTACGTGCGGTGCCGCATGCAACCTTAAGTCTGGAAGCAAAGCTGGGTTTGGTGAAGCCTAGTGCTGAATAACCAACCCCCCGACCCCCTGAAGGGGGAGTTATGATGGGTACAAAAAATTAGAGCCGCTTAGTTTTCTAAGCGGCTCTAATTTTTATGAGGTTTCAAAACTCACTCTTCAGGGGGCCGGGGGGTTATCTAACTTCCTGCATCTCTACTAATTTCTTATAAATTCCTCCCATCAACAGTAATTCATCATGTGTACCTCTTTCTGCTATTTCTCCTTTTTGGAGAACGATGATCTCATCGGCATTACGGATGGTGGAGAGACGGTGGGCAATGACTATAGAGGTTCTTTGTTGCATCATATTATTGATGGCGTCTTGTACCAGTCTTTCACTTTCTGTATCTAATGATGAAGTGGCTTCATCTAAAATCAAAATCGGTGGATTTTTTAATACGGCACGTGCAATGGTTACACGCTGACGCTCACCACCACTGAGTTTGGTACCACGATCACCAATATTGGTATCAAAGCCTTCTTCTTTTCGCTGAATAAAATCATAGGCATTGGCAACTTTTGCAGCCTGCTCAATCTGTCTTTGATCAGCATGATCGATACCCAATGCAATATTATTGGCAATGGTATCATTGAATAGTATGGGCTCTTGTGTTACAATACCCATCTGACTTCTAATGGAATGTAGTGTGTATGCTTTGATGTTTACGCCATCAATTAAAATCTCACCACTTGATACATCATGAAAACGAGGAATGAGATCTGCGAGGGTACTTTTACCCGCACCGGATGATCCAACCAAGGCAATGGTTTTCCCTTTTTCAATCTTTAGGTTGATATTTTTTAAGATGGTCACATCTTCATAAGAGAAAGAAACATTTTTAAATTCAATACTGGTATTGAATTCAGTGAGGGTTTTGGCATTGGGTTGATCGGTAACGGTGACAGGTGCTTTCAAAATTTCCTCAATTCGCTGTATGGCAGCACTACCACGCTGGGCACTGTAAAATGAGCCGGACAATGATTTCGCCGGATTGATGATTTGGGTGAAGAAAACAATATAAGTGATGAAACTTTCCGGTTCTAATCCGAATTGTCCATCCAATACCAATTTACCACCAAACCAAAGAATACAAGACAATACCAGCACACCCAAAAACTCAGACAAAGGTGAAGCCAGGTCTTTCCGGAAATTCATCTTATTACGGATCTGATTCAGTGTATTGTTATTGGTGATGAATTTGTTGTGTAATATTTTCTCGGCATTGAATGCTTTGATCACACGTAATCCGCCAAGTGTTTCATCAAGTATTGACATCAACGTGCCTAATTTTTCCTGAGAGGAGGTAGACTGTTTTTTCAATGATCGACTCAATCTTCCGATGATAAAACCTGTGAGAGGTAATAATACTAATAAGAATAAAGACAATGCCGGACTCAACATCACTAGAAAAACAAGAATGATGATGATGTTGAGTGGGTCGCGAATCAATGCTTCGAGTGTACCCATTACACTCCATTCTACTTCATTGGCGTCATTACTCATGCGACTGATGATATCGCCTTTTTTTTGTTCTGTAAAGTATCCGATCGGAAGATCTAATATCTTGCTGTAAAGGTCGGCGCGCAACTTGGTCATTACATGGTTACGCATGGGAGCTAAAACTCTAAATGCGAGATAGGTAAAAACATTCTTAAAGAATACGGAAACGATGATAAGTCCGCAAATAGCTCCTAAAGCATACACTTCCCCGTTTTCGGTAATGAGCTTGCTGATGAAGTATTTTAGATAATTTAACACGCCGTTGGCAGTCAAAGCAAATGCTGGCTCAACATTGATCAATGCTGATTTATTGAAAAGCAATTGTAGAAAAGGGGCCAACATAGCCAATGAAACCAATGAAAAAAGGATGGAGAATAGGGTAAAAATCAAATACAGTACGATGTTCTGCTTCTGACTCCTCAGGTAAAAAAGTATTCTTGAAAAACGCTTCATATCAGGATAAAATCGGTAAAACACAGCAAAGTAAGTAATTTTACAGCCAATCAAACAGTTCAACATGGAAGAAGGAAAACGTCAGCGTCAGGTAGCAGGAGCCATTCAAGAGGAAATGAATGATATTTTCAGGAGACTGAATCTTTCCATGCTCGATGGAGGAATGGTATCTATTTCCTCTGTTAAAGTTACTCCCGATCTGTTGGAAGCCAGAATTTATCTCAGTCTGTTCCAGGTAAAAGATGCAAAAGCCACCATGAAGACGATAGAAGGTCGTGCATGGGAGATCAAGAAAGAATTGGCTGATAAAATGAAACACCAACTCCGCCGAATACCCGTTCTTCATTTTTATCTCGATGACACGTTGGATTATGTGTTCAAAATGGAAGAGATATTTAAGAATATTAATGAGGAGAAGAAGGGGGAGGGAAATGAGTAATGTGAATCGTCAATTGTGAATGGTGAATACCAGAGATGATTTATCATTCACAATTCACAATTGACAATTCACAAATATAAATTCATAATTGACAATTCACCATTCACACCCATCCCGTGAACCTTCTCTTTGCCTGGCGCTATTTTAGATCGAAAAAATCTACCAATGCCATCAATGTCATTGCATGGATCAGCGTAACGGCTATTACGGTGGGTTGTGCAGCACTTATTATCATACTCAGTGTATTCAATGGGTTTGAAGAATTGGTTAAGGGACTGTACACAGATTTTTATACGGATATTCGGATTGCTCCGACAAAAGGGAAAATCATTACACTCAACACGCAGCAACAACAAAAAATTAAGTCAACACCCGGAGTCGCTGTATTTAGTTTGGTAGCAGAAGAAAAAGCATTGTTGGTGAATGGTCCTTATCAGTCTATTGTATTGGTAAAAGGGGTGGATGAACAATATGTAGCTACCAATAAAATTACTGATCATATCAAGCGAGGAAAGTTTGCATTGGGAACATTGGAAACACCGTCTATTGTATTAGGCTATGGAATAGAAAATGCGATTGGGGCAGATGTGGAGCGAGGTATTTATCCACTCACGTTGTATACACCTAACAGGAAAGCCAGTTTTAATTCCTTGGATGGACTCAGTGTCAACAATATTACAGCCAGTGGCACATTTCAAGTACAGCAAGAATTCGATAACAAATATGCTTTTACCAATCTCGCTTTCTTCCGTTATATGCTCAATATGGAAGCAGATGAATACAGTGCTGCCGAGTTAAAAGTAGCCGGTGATGCAGATAAGATCAAAGAACAATTACAATCGATTTTAGGAGAGCGGTATTTGGTGCAAACAAGGTATGAGCAAAACAAGAGTTTATATGCAGTGATGCAATTGGAGAAATGGGTGATCTATGCTATTCTTTCTTTGATACTGGTAGTGGCTGCATTTAATATGATTGGAGCATTAACGATGTTAGTATTGGAAAAACAAAAAGATATTGCAGTATTGCAAGCCATGGGTGCCTCACAAAAACGCATTCAAGCTATCTTTTTATCAGAAGGATTATTACTTGCCGGATTTGGAGCTGCGTTGGGTATGTTGCTTGCCACAATTATCTGTTGGATACAAATTAAATTTGAACTCATTAAATTGGCAGGTGATACTTTTATTGTAAAAGCATATCCTGTTAAACTGATACCTGCTGATTATCTTTTGGTACTCCTAACTGTAACCACCATCGGTTTCCTTGCCGCATGGATCCCTTCTCGAAAAGCCAGCCGTCAAGAACTCGCACTCAAATAAACCCTCTGTATAACTCTGTGCCATACTCCTTTACCTCTGTGGTAAAAACCACTGAGTTGCACCGAGGGATGACACAAAAGAGCCGCTTAGTTTTTCTAAGCGGCTGCAATAAAAGTATTTTGAATTTTTACTTCTGACTTCTCCTAATAATCCCCCAAAGTTTCCTCTAATTGTCCCAATGCTTTGGCTAATTGCTCATCACTAGGAGCAATACCATGCCATTCATGGCTGCCTTCCATGAAGTCAACACCTTTGCCCATTTCTGTCTTCATTAGAATAGAGATGGGTTTACCTTGTCCGGTCATAGACTTTGCTTTATCCAGCACAGCTACCACATCTTCCATATCATTTCCGTTCATATCCAGAACTGTCCAGTTAAAGGCTTTGAATTTATCGTGCAGATTATCGAGTGATAAAACTTTGCTGGTTGGACCATCAATCTGTTGTCCGTTCCAGTCTACAGTCGCAATCAGGTTATCTACCTTATTATGTGCAGCAAACATCACTGCTTCCCATATTTGTCCTTCCTGTAATTCACCATCACCATGTAAAGAGAAAATAAGGTGGGGGTCGTTGTTGAATTTCTTAGTCAGTGCTGCACCAATGGCCACACTCATACCCTGACCCAATGATCCGCTGGCTATTCTTACACCGGGTAAATCTTCATGTGTAGTAGGGTGACCTTGTAAACGTGTATTCAGTTTACGGAAGCTGGCCAGTTCTTTTTTGTCGAAATAACCTGAACGAGAAAGAACAGAGTAGTAAACAGGAGAAATATGTCCGTTAGAAAGGAAGAACAGATCTTCACCCACACCATCCATCTTAAACTGACGGTCATGTTTCATGGTATGAAAAAACAGGGCGGTTAGGAAGTCGGTACAACCTAGAGAACCACCCGGATGTCCGCTTTGAACCCCATGAACCATTCTAACGATATCGCGCCTGATCTGTGAGGCCGCAGCTTTCAATTCCTGAATACTTGCCATATGCTTGTTTTGTGGGTGCGAAGATAGGGAATAGAGATAGTCAATAGTCGATGGTCCATAGTCCATGGGAAGAAAATGTCAACTAAGTAGGGTATGAATCAAACAATTTACCATGGACCATGGACTATGGACTATTCACTATATTTGCTCCCACAAAATCATCATATGTCAGAAGATTTGGATTTAATATTGGCCGATGCGGAAGAAAGTATGACCAAGGCGATTGGCCACCTGGAAACAGAGCTTACGAAGATCAGGGCTGGAAAAGCCAATCCAACCATGTTGGACGGTATTATGGTAGATTATTATGGCTCACCAACGCCTATCAATCAGGTAGCAAATATCAGCGTGCTGGATGTTCGTACCATTAGTATTCAGCCTTGGGAAAAGAACATGCTGGCTGCTATTGAAAGGGCCATCATGGCTGCGAATATTGGCATCACTCCTCAAAATGATGGTGTTCAATTACGTTTATACCTCCCGCCGCTAACAGAGGAAAGAAGAAGAGAGTTGGTAAAAAAAGCTGCAGGTGAGGGTGAACATTCAAAAGTAGCGATCAGAAATATCCGTCGCGATGCCATTGAGCAGGTGAAGAAATTACAAAAAGACGGTTTGAGTGAAGACGCTGCAAAAGATGCTGAAAAAAGTATTCAGGATATCACCGATAAATTCATCACACTCGTAGATAAACATTTAGCCGCGAAAGAAAAAGAAGTGATGGCGGTCTAATCTTTGATTTTTTGATCTGTGATTTCTTGATTTATTTTTCTAAAATCAAAAAATCACAGATCATAATCAAGCTTTTTCTTTTTTATTTACCAGGTACACCCCACAAAGAATAATCCCCAAGCATCCAACTTGAAGTAAAGTGATTTGTTCTCCGTCTAACAATCCCCAGAATACTGCAACAAAGGGAATTCCATAGGTGACCATGGACGCAAACAATGTACCTGCTCTTTTTACGAGCATATAGAAAATGATGGAAGCAAAAGCGGTTCCCAGTACACCCAAAATAAAAGAAGCACCTGTGGCTTTGATAACAGCAGGTTCAGACAAACGCATTGCTGTATATCCGGTATAGTATAAAATAATGGCAGATGGAATGATCAGAAAAACAAAGGCCAGTGAAGCAATATTCAATGAGCCTACTTCTTTCATATGTCTGCCTACCATGTTTACATTGATACCATAACAAAGTGTAGCTAATAATACGAGTCCGGCATAAGAGATGTTTTGAAAGCTTACTTCTTTACCGGCAAACATCAATAAGCATAATCCAATAAACCCAATAATGACACCGGCAATTTTGGTGCTATTTGCTTTTAATTGAAAGAATGAAATACCTACCAATATGGTAAACAAAGGGGTGAGTGCGTTCAAAATGCCTGCTAAAGAACTGTCGATTTGTGTTTCGGCGATACAGAATAAATATGCCGGAAAAAAATTACCCAATAATCCGGATAAGATCACGAGAAACCATTTTCGTTGCGGTATTTGTTTGAGTGCTTTTACTGCAAAAGGTGTAAGGATGAGTCCTGCACTGAGTATGCGGATAGATGCTACTTGATAAGGTGTTAAAACATGCATCCCTTCTTTCATCAGGATAAAAGAACTACCCCAAATAATGGATAGCACTAAAAAGATGCCCCAGTTAATGATCCGTTCTCTCAAGGTATTGTTTTTGTAAAGGTGAGGGATTGCACCGATTAATTGACCATGTTCTGGCCGAATATTCTTTTCTTTCCTTTCACGGGTTAAAAAATTTAACTTTAAGAGATAAAACTTCTCTATGATCCAGCTAAGTAAAATCAATACCCGAGCCCCCAAGAACCTGAATAAAGAAAAGGTCAAAACAAAAACAGCTAAACTGGTGGAAGAACTGGATGAGTTACAAAACCTTTTGTTTGCAGAAGGAAAACATTCAGTGCTGATCATTATTCAGGGGATGGATGCCAGTGGGAAAGATGGGGCCATTAGAAATGTATTTGGCAATATGAATCCACAAGGTGTGCAGGTAACATCTTTCAAAGCACCTACTGCATTGGAGTTGTCACATGATTTTTTGTGGCGTATTCACCAACATGCCCCGGCTAAGGGCATGATACAAATATTCAATCGGTCACATTATGAAGACATACTGATTACTCGCGTACATAAATGGTGTACAGATCAGCAAGCCAAAGAGAGAATGCGTGCGATCAATGATTTTGAATGGTTGTTGAACAAACATAATCACACACATATCCTGAAATTCTACCTGCATATTTCACCTGAAGAGCAAAAGCAAAGACTTACTGAAAGAATCCATGATCCGCAAAAACAATGGAAGTACAACGAAAAAGATTTTGAAGAGGCCAAACTCTGGAAAGAATATATGCGGATGTATGAAGACTGTTTTAATCACTGTAATAAAATTCCTTGGATCATTACGCCTGCCGATCAAAACTGGTACAAAGAATATATCATGGCAGAGGCGTTGCATCGTTTACTCACCAGTCTAAAGATGCAGTATCCGGGATTGAAGAAATAGCCCTTCCGTTTTTCATTCATTTTAGGTATTTTCACTATTCACCAAACCAACACAACCATGGGAATGCTGAAAGAATTTAAAGACTTTGCCATGCGGGGCAATCTGGTAGATATTGCCGTTGCCTTTGTTATGGGCGCTTCATTCGGAAAGATTGTTACCTCTTTTGTTGATGGCATCGTGATGCCTTTGATTGGTATGCTGACCGGCGGGGTAGATTTCAATGACAAGGTATGGGTCTTGAAAGAGGCAGTAGCCGAGGTCAAAGATGCTACGGGTGCTATTGTAACAGAAGCTTCTGCAGAAGTGTCTGTGAAATATGGAGCATTCATTACCAATCTGTTAGATTTCATTATTGTAGCATTTGCCGTCTTTTTGGTCATAAAAGCCATCAATAGAATGAAAGGTCCGGCCGAAGCCGCAGCCCCCGCTGGTCCAACAGAATCAGAGAAGTTGTTGGCAGAGATCAGGGATTCGTTGAAGAAAGTGTAGTGGGTAATAGCTTATGGATCATAGCAAATGGAAATAACAAAGGTTGATATATTTCCATAACTATAAGCCATAACCTATACGCTATACCCTATTCGCCCTCAACTAAGTGGATAAATATTACCCCCTTCCGGTCGAAATAAGACTTGAAGGGGTTTTCTTTGCAGCTAAAGTATTGAGTTGTGAATACAGTGAATTATCAAATCAAGTTAGACCAGTTTGAAGGTCCGTTCGACCTGCTTTTGTTTTTTATTGAGCGGGATGAACTGGATATCTATAATATTCCCATTACTAAGATCATCCAAGATTTTCTGGATTTTATACATCAGGGAGAGAAATTGAATATTGAACTCAGTAGTGAGTTTATTCTATTTGTATCTACGCTGATGCGTATCAAAGCACGATTGTTATTACCACGTAAGGAAATAGATGCGCAAGGAAATGAAATTGATCCGCGTCAGGAATTGATCGATAAAATTCTGGAGTACAAACGCTTCAAAGAAGCTGCTGTTCAAATGGCAGAAATGGAAGCGATGCGTATGTTGATGGTGAAGCGTGGTAACCTGCAAAAAGAGCTGATTGAAATTGGTGAAGATGCTTCTGAAGGAACCGAGATACAGAACATCACGATGTTCAAGCTGATGAAAGCTTTTGAAAAAGTGATGCAGCGGGTACATGATCGCCAGAATAAACCGGTACATACGGTTGTGCGCTACAACTATACCATGGAAGGAAGCCGTGATTATATGCTCGACTTCGTAGCAAAAGAAAAAACGGTGGCTTTTGAAAAAGTGTTTGAAGTATGTAGTGATCGTATACATGCCATCTTCCTATTCTTGTCTATCCTGGAATTGACACAACAAAAATTCATGAAGCTGCTGGTAGCAGAAGGAAAGAATAATTTCATTGTTGAGTGGAATGATAAGCGAGAAGAGGAATTAAAAGAAGAAGGTCTTACTGACGAAGATTTCACCAACACATTTACTGACGATCCTACACCCGCTGCAGAATAAAAAATCTGTGAATCTGTGGCAAAAAATAAAGCCACAGATTCACAGATTGTATTTCCAACCAGTTTGTTATTCTCTACAGAAACCGAGACGTATTTATTTTTATCTAATAAAATACTTGCACATGTCTAATAAATAATATTTAAATTTATTATTTCATAACACGTGAATGATCATTTGATTACAACAAAGTGAATTTGAAAGATCAATATATCTGAGAAGCTTTCAATTGATACTCTTATGTCTAAATACTTATACATTCTGGTGTTGGTTACAGGTCTATTCCTTCGCAACCAGATACAGTCTCAGACCTATTTAACCATTATAGGAACCCAGCACTATCCAACAGACAACGTAAATAGCAATACGTTGTACAAAGAGCTTCAGAAAATTAGACCTGATATCATTTTAATGGAGTATGATAGTGCTAACATGGACAAAAAAGGGAATTTTTTAATCCAGTCCAATGAAAATGAGCAAGTAGCAGTTAAGCGATATTTAAAAGAGTATTCAGTAATAGTCAGACCCTTTGATTTTGAAGGTAGAAATCAATTTTATAGCTAAAATCAGACTTTCAAAAAAGAACAAATTTTTTTTAGTGTAAGAGATAGTTTATTTAGTAATGGATTATTGGACAGTATATCGAACGCTATCTTTCAAGAATTCTTACAGGTCAATAATATTTTGAATGTACTTGCAAACGAAACGCTTTATGATCTCAATAATAAAACCTCTATGTCCGTCATTAAGCTTCGGCAGGACCTGAACTATAACAAAACACTCATCATGTGTTATAGAAATGATCAACTAAGTAGATATAGGGAATTTTGGAAGCAAAATGGTGAGTTTTGGATATTTCGAAACAAGCAAATGATAGAAAATATTCTCAACTATTGTAATGAATTTAAAGGCAAAAGAATAGTGGTACTTACCGGATTCTACCATAAATATTTGTTGTGTGAAGGATTAGAAAAAGTAGCACAGGAAAGAGGTATTGTTATAAAGGAGTTTTGGGAATATTAAAACTAGGATGATTTACTATTGCATAATATGTTTTGAATGCTCATTAAATAACATAGCACTCAAAAAAAATCTGTGAATCTGTGGCTTTTTATTTAGCCACAGATTCACAGATTCAATCCTAAGAAATTAAATTATCCTAACAATACTGTAGCAGTCACAGTCTCACGCATCAATTCGCGAACTGCATCTGCAATGCCTTGTGCATCATACGCACATTCTCTATGGAGTTCTTTTGGCGTACCATGCTCTACCAGTCTGTCCGGAATACCCAATATTTTTACATCAGCTTTATAGCCATGCTGGTTCATGAATTCCAATATTGCTGAACCGAAACCTCCTACTACAGTTCCATCTTCTACGGTTACAATTTTGCTATACTTGCTGAAAGCTTCATGTAACAAATCTTCATCAATCGGTTTTACAAAACGCAGGTCATAATGCGCAGGATCTATTCCTTCTGTTCTCAATTCTCTGATAGCAGCCGTTGCGAAATTACCCGGATGTCCAAAGCTTAAAATGGCAACTTCTTTTCCATCTTTTATTTTTCTTCCTTTTCCGATATGTATTTCTTCAAAAGCAGTTCTCCATTCCGGCATCACACCTTCTCCACGTGGATAACGGATCACAAAAGGATATACAGTCGTCTCTAATTGCGCAGTATACATCAAGTTGCGTAATTCCTGTTCATTCATCGGAGCACTCACAATCAGATTGGGAATACAACGCATGTAAGGAATATCATAACATCCGTGGTGTGTTGGACCATCTTCACCTACCAATCCGGCTCTATCCAGACACATCACTACCGGTAATTTTTGTATGGCTACATCATGCACTACCTGATCATAAGCTCTTTGCATGAAAGAGGAGTAGATATTGCAGAACACACGCATACCCTGTGTAGCCAAGCCGGCGCTTAGAGTTACTGCATGTTGCTCACAAATGCCCACATCGAATGCACGGTGTGGCATTTTTTCCATCATGAATTTGAGTGAAGATCCACTCGGCATGGCCGGCGTAACACCCATCACTTTTTCATTCATCTCCGCCAGTTCAATCATGGTATGTCCAAATACATCCTGGTATTTAGGTGGTTGCGGAACGTCGATTTTTTTCTTGTAGATCTCACCGGTTACTTTATCAAACAAACCCGGCGCATGCCATTTGGTTTGGTCTTTTTCAGCCAGCGCATATCCCTTTCCTTTGGTGGTAATGATGTGCAATAATTTCGGACCGGGGATTTCTCTCAGGTCTTTTAAAGTATCTACCAGTTTGGTGATATTATGTCCATCAATCGGACCAAAATATCGAATCTTCAATGCTTCAAACAGGTTACTGCTCTTACTCACCACACCTTTTACTCCTGCTTCAATCTTCGATGCCAGATCACGGCTCAGGTTTTTACCAACGGGTAGTTTACCAAGCAAGTTCCAAACCTCATCCCTTACTTTATTATAGGTAGGAGAGGTACTGATATCTGTCAAATATTCTTTAAGCGCACCCACATTCGGGTCGATGCTCATACAGTTATCGTTCAAAATGATCAAAACATCACTGTCAGCAACCCCTGCATGGTTCATAGCCTCGAAAGCCATACCGGCTGTCATGGATCCGTCGCCAATAACAGCGATGGATTTACGGTTCTCCCCTTTGTATTTAGCTGCCATGGCCATACCCAAAGCCGCAGAAATTGAGGTGGAAGAGTGTCCTACGCCAAACGTATCATATTGACTTTCAGAGCGTTTTGGGAAACCGCTCAAGCCTTTGTATTTACGGTTAGAGACAAATTGATCACGTCTGCCGGTCAGGATCTTATGTCCATAAGCCTGATGTCCTACATCCCATACCAATTGATCGTAAGGTGTATTGTACACATAATGAAGGGCAACGCTCAATTCTACCACACCTAAACTGGCAGCGAAATGTCCGCCATGTACGCTTACCACATCGATAATATATTGTCTCAATTCATCACAAATCTGATGTAATTGTTCTCTGGTAAGGGTTTTGAGGTCATCGGGGTTATTGATCCTACTGAGTAACTGTCCCGGTTTAATCTCCATGCGGAAGGGTTTGAAATGTAAAAATAGGCTTTTCGTGTTAAGCAATATGCCAATAATACATAAAGGAACAGTTGACAAAACAGAAGGTTCGTCGGCGGGGAACATTAATTTACGCCAAACAACTGTGCTTTTTGCCTTTAATCAAATTTGGGGATCAGTGGGCAAGGCTTTCCCGCTATATTTGTTCTCACATGAAGACTAGTAAATCTACTTTGTATTGGTGGTGCCAGTTAGGGGGTTGGTTGTTCTATGGATTGACCATGGTTTTCTTTGCCTTCGTCTTCAGAGATCGTCAGGGCTCTATTAATGAGATATTTTATTATCGTTTGGTAGTGACCATCCTTACCGGTATGGTATTTACCCATTTATTGCGTGAGTTGGTAATCAGAATGGAGCTTCGTCCACCCATCGATTCCAATAAATGGTGGTTATTGACCATTACCATTTTATGCATTATTGTATTATATAGTTTATCGAACAGTGCGGTGGTAGAATGGCTGCGATATTATGATCCGGCTATCAAAGCTTCGGTAGCGAAAAGATTCCTGTCCAACCTCATTTTTGATTCACCCATGATATTGGTTTGGGTGTCAATTTATTACATTTGGCATTATGTGGAATTGGGTACGAAGAGTGAAATACAAAAAGTGAAACTGGAGAGTCTGGTAAAAGAGCTGGAACTCAAAACCATCAAGTCGCATATCAATCCCCATTTTATTTTCAATGCATTGAACAGTATTCGTGCCTTGGTGGATGAGAATCCGAATCGTGCCCGTACAGCGATTACTGAATTGAGTAATATTCTGCGTAGCAGTATGCAGGCGGAAAAATTAGAAACCGTTCCCTTTGAAAAGGAATTGAATATTGTAAAAGATTATCTGGCCTTGGAACATATTCGTTTTGAGGACAGATTGCATGTGGAGTATGAAATTGATGAAGATACCTTGGATCAGCCGGTACCTCCTATGATGTTACAGACATTGGTGGAGAATGCCATTAAACATGGTATCGGAAAGCAAAAAGATGGTGGATTGATTAAAGTGATTTCCGATTACAGAGACAACCATCATGAACTGATCATTCAAAATACCGGTCAGCTGAATAGTACCACCAATTCAGATGGATTTGGTATCAACAGTACCCGAAACCGTCTGAAGTTATTATTCGGCGGAAAAGCTAACTTTGAGATCAGGGATATTGGAAACAATATGGTAGAAGCGGTGGTGAAAATGCCTGTTCAACCTGTTTATTCTTAATTCTATATAATAACCGATCTATGGCTATCAAAGCGATCATTATTGATGATGAAAGACTTGCACGTAATGAGTTAAAAAAGTTATTGCAGGATCATTCCGATATAGAGGTAATTGAAGAAGCTGCGAATGTGGATGATGGAATTGAAAAAATCGAATCCCTCAATCCGGATCTGATTTTCCTAGATATTCAGATGCCCGGTAAAACAGGTTTTGATCTGTTGGCAGAAGTAGAAAAAGCACCCAAAGTGATCTTTACCACTGCCTATGACGAATATGCCATCAAAGCATTTGAAGTGAATGCATTGGATTATCTGCTGAAACCTATTGAACCCAAACGTTTGGCCGACGCCATTCAAAAATTACAAGCAGAAATTTTTAAAGAATCTGCCGGATTAAATGGTATCAACAGAGGTCCGCTCACTGAACAGGACCAGGTTTTTGTAAAAGATGGAGAACGTTGCTGGTTTGTAAAGCTTGGAGAGATCCGTTTATTTGAAAGTGTAGGCAATTATGCTAAAGTATTCTTCGGTACCAATAAACCGCTGATCTTAAAATCACTCAATGCATTAGAAGAACGTTTGGATGACAGGATGTTTTTCCGTGCCAATCGCAAACATATCATCAACCTACGTTGGATCGAAAAAATTGAGCCTTACTTCAATGGTGGTCTCCTTGTAGACCTCAAGGGCGGCGAAAAAATCGAAGTAAGCCGCAGACAGACAGTGAAGTTTAAGGAGATGATGAGTCTGTAAAGAGGTTGATAGTCCATGGCCCATAGTCCATGGATGGTAGTGTTTTAGCTTTTCACAATAATTATTAGATATATCTTTCTAACCACGGACCATGGACTATGGTCTATTTACTATTAGCCCCATGAAAAAAAACGACCTACTCCTCGTTGCGTTTCTTATACTGTCACTGAACAGTTTTGCGCAGAAGATTGAAGATTTGATTACCGAAAAAGAAATGGCCAGAATTGAAAAGATACTGTCTTCTGATGAAATGGAAGGTCGCAGAACTTTTACCAAGGGAATTGATAAAGCTGCAGCATTTATTGCTGATGAGTTTAAGAAAACCGGACTGCAAACTTGGAATAATAGTGGTTCTTATTTGCAACAGTTCTTAATGATACGCCCAAAGTTTATAAGTGTAACAGCAAGTGTAGATGGAGTAAGTGTTGATAGCAAAGATGTAATTGTATTCACTTGTCAGCCGGAAATTAAAGTGACAGAAAAATCTGGATATGAGAAAGTGACCATCGGTAAAGGAGCTAATCTGGGCACGGAAATAAGAAAGTTAATGTCTGCTAACAAGAATTATTTTGTGTTATTGGATACAAGTTACAAAGGTTCAATGCAGGGTCTCACTCGGATGAAGAGTGCACTCTTTAAGACTGATTATAATCTGATTTTTTTGTTTACTACCAGTGATCCTAAAACCTATGCCATTGAAAGTAAACATGAGATTACCGAACTTCCGGCAGCCAATGTTGTGGGGGTATTACCCGGTAAGAGCAAGAAGAATGAATATGTGATTTTCTCAGGGCACTATGATCATTTAGGGATCATGGGTAAGGATAGAAATGGAAATGTGCAAACTGATTCTATTTTTAATGGTGCCAATGACGATGCCGCGGGTACTACCGCTATGATGGTACTGGCACAATATTTCAAAGCCATCAATAACAATGAACGCACTTTGATCTTTGTTGCATTCACTGCAGAAGAAGTTGGTGGGTATGGCTCTACTTATTTTTCACGTCAATTTAATCCGGAGCAAGTGATGGCGATGTTCAATATTGAAATGATCGGTTCTGAAAGTAAGTGGGGTAAGAATTCAGCTTTTATTACAGGGTATGAGAAAACCGATATGGGTAAAATTCTGCAAAGCAATTTGGAAGGAACGGACTTTACTTTTTATCCTGATCCATATCCAACACAACAACTGTTTTATCGTTCAGATAATGCTACATTGGCAAGACTTGGTGTTCCGGCACATACCATTTCTACTACTAAAATTGATGTAGATCCCTATTACCATAAAGCCAGTGATGAATTCAGTACGATTGATATTGATAATATGACACGCATTATTCGTGCCATTGCTTTGAGTTCAAAAGGTATTGTGAGTGGGAAGGATACACCTAGCAGAGTGAATACAAGTGATTTAAGATAATTATAAAATTAGACCTAAAAAAAGCAATCAATTTTGATCGCTTTTTTTAGGTCTAATTTTTTCTCAACTCCAATGCCTGTACCTTATTGCCACTCGTAGATTTCCATTGCTGGTAATTTCTTTTATTCGAAATGATGATCCATGTTTTGGAAAACTCAGTACTGTCGCCCGCAATAGTGATGGCAGCATCTGCAGCTGTCCACTTAAAAGGAAACATATCTACATGACTAGTTCCTAATACACTGTAATTGATATTCTTTTCACCGGAGCCGTTTTTGTGAAAAGTGATCGTGCCGATATTACTCAAAGAATATCCTTGCTCTGAAGGCGTTCCATTTTCAAACTTATTGATCGTCCATGTACCCACAATTTTAGGGGAACAAGAGATCATACCAGTCATGATTGTAAGGATGAAAATGATTGATGATTTTCTTTTTTTCATATTCTTTCTTTTACGTTGTTTCTATGATTGTAACAAACAACATACTCAATTTGTTGATATTTGGATTTTGCCCCTTAATTATAGATCTGTTTTAATTTACTGCCATGCTATGGTATCAAGTAGATATTGATATTGTTAAATAAAGTTATTAATATAGCAAATATTTAAACGAATGGCGCTTAGGTCCAAGCGTATTTAAAACACCTACAGCGTATTTATTTGAAAAAGAAGTTGAAGGCTCAGGCAGTAGTGTGAAGATAAAAAATATCACTATTGTCCGACTAAATATTTAATAGATGTCATAAAAAAAGGGATGATTACTAAGAATCATCCCGAATAGTT